>DTWD01000156.1 GCA_012963185.1 Acidobacteriota bacterium | reverse complement strand
TATCGAGTGGCACGTCCAGGAGGACGGTACAGCAGGGCATTGGATTTACTTAAAAAGTCACACCGATATCACCCTTCCATTCCCACAAAATCGGGAATCATGGTAGGACTCGGTGAATCGCACGAAGAGCTGTTCATCACGATGAGCAATTTACGCGAAGCAGACTGCAGTATCCTCACGATCGGCCAATATCTGCGTCCGTCTATCGCGCATCTTCCGGCTGCTAGGTACTACCATCCTGATGAATTCCAAATGCTTCAGGAACACGCGTCTGAGCTTGGATTTCGACATGTTGAATCTGGGCCGCTAGTTCGCAGTTCGTACCATGCGCACGAGCAGGCCAATGCCGCCGAGTTGTCCTCTGCAAGTTGTTCGGCTTAACCTCAACTACCAATGCTCACGACACTGTCAACGATAAAACGTCAGGTTATTTCGTGTCAGCGCTGTCCGAGACTTCGAGCCTATTGCGCCCGTGTTGCCCGACAAAAACGAGCTGCCTTTAGAGATGAAAGTTATTGGGGAAAACCCGTGCCAGGGTTTGGGGACCGGCGTGCTCGCGTGCTAGTCATTGGGCTCGCTCCAGCTGCACACGGCGCCAATCGTACAGGACGAGTATTTACCGGTGACAAATCTGGTGATTTTCTTTTCCGTGCACTGCACGATGCCGGTTTTGCGAACCAACCATCCTCCACACATTTAAAAGACGGCCTCAAACTTACCGACGTATACATCAATGCCGTCGTACGCTGCGCGCCCCCAGAAAACAAACCGACAAAACGTGAAATCCATAATTGCGAACATTTTTTGGAAGATGAACTAAAGACATTGAGAAACGTACAAATAATTGTAGCGCTGGGGAAAATTGCCTGTGATGCCTACTGGAGACTCCTGGCCACACACGGCGTTAGGCCAAAACCCAAGCCTCGCTTCGCGCACGGACTCGTTTTCGACGAGACCAAAGGCCTAGGACCGGCACTCGTAGCCTCGTATCATCCAAGTCAGCAAAATACCAACACCGGAAAGCTAACAGCAAACATGCTCTCGGATGTATTCCAACAAGTCAGAACCTTGTTGAAATAACCTAAAGTCTTCAAATTATGATTCGACTTTGGATGTCTTTGTTTCAAATCATCAAAGGCTAATGAGTCAGATAGCGCGGTGGTACGGGCCAAGGCGCGTGGGTTCCTGATTTTGAATAAGCGACTGCCTTCGCAGCCATACCTCATTTTCGAAAGCTAAGACTTTTTAGGCTTATAAACGTGCGTGCATTCACCGAAGAAAAGTTCGGCTGCTTCCCCGAACGTCTCGGACACGGTCGGATGCGGATGTATGGACATTTTCATATCAGACACCGTCATGCCCATTTCAACGGCGACCACTCCTTCGGCGATTAATTCACCTGCCCCAACACCAACAATACCGACACCTACTATCTGTTTCGTTTCTGGGTCGACAACCAATTTTGTAAACCCCTCGGGTCGATTCAGTGTAAGCGCACGACCGGATGCCCCCCAAGGAAACTTCGCCACCGCAACCTTTCGTCCGATTGCAGTGGCCCCATCCTCGGTTAAACCACACCATGCGACTTCTGGATCCGTGAAAACCACCGCCGGAATAGCTCTCGGTTCGAATGCAGACGGATGGCCAGCAATAGCCTCAACAGCGACACGCGCTTCTGCAAATCCCTTGTGTGCTAGCATCGGTTCCCCTGAGACGTCACCGATTGCAAAAATCGAACTTTCCGCGGTTCGACACTGTGTATCTACCACAATGAAGCCATCGCCGTCTCTACTCACGACTGTGTTCTCAAGTCCGACAAGGTCTGAATTCGGCTGTCGGCCCACAGCAATCAGCACCTTTTTGAAACGTTCCATGCGCACACTCCCGTTTACATCCTTTAAGGACACGTCAATTCCGTCAGTAGCCACCGTAAGTCCTGCTACTTGTGTCTCAAGATAAATAGCTTCCGCTATCCGACCGACACGACGCTCTAGTACACGAACAAGATCGGCATCTGCACCGGGCAGGAGACCTTTCGTCAACTCAACCAAGGTAACGGCCGTTCCAAGGGCCGCATAGACGGTCCCGAGTTCAAGACCAATGTAGCCACCTCCGACAACGAGCAGCGAAGACGGAATCTCCTCCAGTTCCAGAGCGGACGTTGAATCAAGAACCCGCGCATCGTCAAGAATCAGCGCCGGCGGTTTCGAAGGACGGGAACCGGTCGCGATAATTGCGTATCTAAAACCAATTACTGCTGGCAGATACGAATCATCGTCCAAATCTACGGCAAGCGTTTGACTGCTGGTAAATGTCGCTCGTCCTTGGATATATGTGATACCACGTTGCTTTGAAAGTTGAGCGAGACCCCCTGTGAGTTTCGAAACCACGTCGTTCTTCCACCCACGCAAACGATCGACGTCAATGGAAGGCGGACCGAATGACACCCCAAAAACAGAGGCGTCTCTAGCATCATTCAGAACCTTGGCCGCGTGCAAAAGTGCCTTTGAGGGTATGCAACCGCGATAAGCGCAAACGCCGCCCGGGCGTGGCGCTTCGTCGATCAGCGTAACCGACATTCCGCGATCGGAAGCAAGGAACGCAGCCGTGTACCCGGCTGGACCTCCACCAATGACAACAACGTCGGCGGTGTGCGTCCTCTGTGACATCGGCGTCTACATTACTATAGTAAGGATGAAACGCACGCTTACGGCAGTAGGTGTGAACCTATTGTTACTTACGGGTCTGGTGCAAGGTCAGCAATTATCAAATCCAATGGTTCCATTGTTCATTCCTGTTGACATTACGGCTGACATCGACGGACTCCCCGAGTCAGAACGTGCTGCTTTGGTAAGAATTCTCAAGGCTGCCCAAATTATGGACGGTCTGTTTCTCGAGCAGGTGTGGACCGGAAATCCCTCGTTACTGCTACAGCTCCAGAATAACCAGAGCCAAGCAGGCCGCGACGTTCTCGATTTCTTCCTCATCAACAAAGGCCCCTGGTCACGACTCGAAGAAAACAGACCTTTTGTTGCCGGCGTGCCTGAAAAACCGAAAGGCGCAGGCTACTACCCGACCGACGCGACACGGGAAGAAATAACAGCATGGATCGATGGCCTCTCAGATAGTGACCGCCGCAAGGCAACAGGTTTTTTTACGACCATTCGACGCGATGCAAACGGTTCGCTTCAGGCAGTGCCGTATAACTTGGAATACCAAGGACCACTTGATCTAGCGGCTACTTACCTACGCGAAGCTGCAGCGCTCACTACTAAACCCTCACTAAAAAAATACCTTGAAGCTCGGGCCACAGCATTTCGCTCAAATGAGTATTACGACAGTGACATCGCCTGGATGGAACTTGATTCCCGTATCGAACCCACGATCGGCCCGTATGAGGTCTATGAAGATGAATGGTTCAACTATAAAGCCGCATTCGACGCCTTCGTCACCATTCGAGATGACATCGAAACAGCTCAACTGTCACGGTTCAGCAATGAACTACAAGAACTAGAAGATAACCTTCCAGTGCATCCAGATTATCGGGATCCACAGTTAGGGGTACTTGCGCCCATTCGCGTGGTCAATGTGGTCTTCACCGCAGGCGATGCAAACAGCGGTGTCCAAACAGCAGCGTTCAACCTTCCCAATGACGAACGCGTCATTCGCGATAAGGGATCAAAGCGCGTGATGCTAAAGAATGTACAACAAGCCAAGTTTGACCACATCTTGAAACCAATCACGATGGTCGCCCTCTCACCACAAGAACGGTCGGACGTATCATTCGACGCATTTTTCACACATATCCTGATGCACGAACTGATGCACGGACTCGGCCCGCACTCGATCCAGATAGATAATCAGCCAACCACCGTCCGACAAGTTCTGCAGGAAACCTACAGTACGATCGAAGAAGCAAAAGCGGATATCTCTGGACTCTGGGCCCTACAACGCTTGATTGATAAGGGCGTAGTCGATCGCTCTCTGGAACGATCGATATACACAACTTTTCTAGCATCAACGTTTCGTTCCATCAGATTCGGTATTAATGAAGCTCACGGCCGTGGCGTCGCAATCCAACTTAATACGTTCTTGGACACCGGAGCCGTCACCGTAAGTCCTGACGGAACATTCCAAGTCAATCACGATCGTATTCCGTCAGCAGTTGAAACACTTACGAGTCGCATAATGACCATACAGGCGGAGGGGAACTACAAAGAAGCTCAAGAAATGCTTGAGAAGCTTGGCGTCGTTCGGCCTGAAGTTCAGGTCATGCTCGATCGACTCACCAATATCCCAATAGATATAAGGCCGATCTACGCGACCGCCGAGCAATTAGTCAAAGAATCGCCGTAGAAGATAGCAACGAAAGGCGCTGCTCTAAAACCTCATAGACCAATAATCGACTGCGTTTGTTTTGCTATGCAGATACAGCCGCAGCCGGTCCAAGTAGGCGTTCTTCGAACAGTTCCTCCGCACGAGAAAAGAACTCGTCTTTGGACAGCGTCCCGGCATCCACGTCGGTCAGGAGCGCACGTTGAGCAATATATTCCTTGTTCACAATACCGGCCTTACTCTGCAGCAGTCGCCAGGCCTTTCGACGCTCCACACAGAACAGCACCAGTTGTCGTGACAACGCAACAACTTGAGGCTTCCCGTCCGGCCCTGGCACCTTCGCGAACACTCCAAAGTCCGGAACAAAAGCTCTGTGCTCGGAAATGAGGTGATAACGGTGGACGACATCCTGCTGAGTAATCCGAAGGAGCATATTTTCGAGCGGGATCATGCCTTCGATCTTACTTTCGTCCTTGATGCGTTTAAGGTGATTCCGGAAACGGGCTTCGGTTGCACACCAATGCGCCACGGTGTAACGATATTTCTCACCCGTACTCTTGAATTTCGTCGTGTACCAATCCTTATCAGCATGGGGGTTGCCCTTGAGGTCAAGTGCCTCTTCATAGGTCTCACCAAACGCTGGATTGAAAACGAACTCGGGAGCCCCACGTGAATCTCTAACACGTTGCGCCTGATCAAGAGCCATGTCGTCACCCACCCCGTGCTCCGGCTGGCACGTCGTAAAGCACTGGAGAAAACCAGTCCCACGATACTCAAGCGCGTCAAGGATAGCTCTGAAAAATTTCGGCGCATTAGCGATCGAAATCTGCGACACGAAGGGAGATCCGTGACCAGCGAGAAACGTTTCAGCTACAGTCTTTTTCTCAACCGCCTTACCCTGAGTAGCCGCACCAAAGGAGTTCATGTCACCACCCCCCAACATCGGCGTCGAGTCGGAATTCTGACCACCCGTATTTGAATAAACCTGCGTATCGAGCATCACCGCTTTTACATTCGGACGGTTCTGCAGCATCACCTTCGATACGTTTTGATAGCCGATGTCGCCCATACCGCCATCCCCACCAACGATCCACACCTTTGGCAACTCTTTGATTTCATCATCGGTCATCAAGTTGTCACTAAAGTGGGTGTAGTCGTAGTAGTTCTGCGCCGTTATCGACTCACCAGCCTTATTTATAAGCATGTCGGCAAGACGCTCAGGAACAACCGAGCGACGCGCGTGGTCGACCATGAAGCTCTCGCCAAAGAGCCACCCGATCGTCGCACCATCCTGGAACAGTGAATTCATC
>DTWD01000155.1 GCA_012963185.1 Acidobacteriota bacterium | reverse complement strand
TCGCAACTCGCCAAGGGCTGTCTTGCTGCCCGTTTCCGCTAGCACGCAACTCACCACCAATCTCAACCAGATAATCAGTCGATCCAAAATCAGTAAGTACCGCTGAAACTGCGTCAACAGCGTAGCCTTTGGCTATTGCTGATAGATCTACCGTCAACTCTTTCCGCAGCTTTCGAACAGCCGATGCCTCGCGGTCAACAGCCAGCAGTTCGTAGCCGACAAATAACCTAAGTCCATCCAGTACTTGACTATCTGGAAGTGTCGCCGGTGGCCCTTTTGGTCCAAACCCCCACGCATCGACAAACGGACCAACTGTGACATCAAATGCCCCACTACTCACACGGCTTATCTCGTTCGCCTTGGCGATAAGGTCGACGGTCTCCGAGGACAAAGGATAGGGTTCTGTCGTGTACGACCGATTAAACGTCGCTATCTCAGAATCTACGAGGTAATGCGACATCCGAGCATTAATCTGTGCGAGTCGTTTTTCGATTGTCAGGCGAGTTCTCGCGAGATCAAATTCGTCCTCGGTCGACACAACCTTGACTGTGTACGTGGTCCCCATCGTCTCACCTGCGATGGTATGTAGCTCTCTGTGCTGACCTGTATCGGGCACAGCATCATTACAGCTGACGACCGCTAACACCACCCACGCAAACTGCATCTCGCGCATGAAGGCTTACCCAAAATCGTCGAACAGGATGTTATCTTGCTCAACGCCAAGACTATCGAGCATGTCCATACAGGCTTGGAGCATCATCGGCGGGCCACAAAGGTAGTACTCCACATCTTCGGGAGCTTGATGATCCTTGAGGTAGTTATCGTACAAGACCTGGTGAATAAAACCGGTCTTTCCCGTCCACTCGTCTTCAGGAAGAGGCTCAGACAGCGCAAGGTGCCATTTAAAGTTCGTATGCTCTGAGGCTATCGCATCAAAATCTTCAACATAGAACGCTTCTTGAAGACTTCGCGCACCGTACCAAAAACTGACACTGCGGTTTGTATTCAACCGACGAAACTGATCGAAGATATGAGACCGCATCGGTGCCATTCCTGCGCCACCGCCGACATAAATCATCTCCGTCTGGGTATCTTTAGCAAAAAACTCACCAAACGGCCCGGAGATCGTAACCTCATCACCTGGTTTCAGACTAAAGAGATAGGACGTCATTTTGCCAGGCGGAGTTCCCGCCGGCGCGCGAGGTGGCGGCGATGCTATGCGCACGTTCAACATGATGACGCCTTTTTCATCCGGATAGTTTGCCATTGAATAGGCGCGAGTTACCGGCTCGTCGAGCACCGCTTTATACCTCCATAAATTAAACTGGTCCCAATCGGCTTTGTATTCTTCCTCGACGGCGTAATTCTTATAGTCGTACGTCCCGGCAGGCGCCTCAATTTGAATGTATCCACCAGCGCGAAATGGCACGTCTTCGCCTGCTGGTAACTCAAGAACAAGCTCTTTAATGAACGTCGCGACATTGTGATTCGAACGAACCCTGCATTGCCATTGTCGGACATTAAAGATTTCCGGTGGAATCTCAATATCCAAATCTTGCTTTACCTTCACTTGACATGACAGACGCACACAATCGCGTACTTCTCCGCGGCTAATATGACTCCGTTCCGTGGGAAGAATCGCACCGCCACCATCGAGAACCTTGACCGTACAAACGCCGCAAGTCCCCTTTCCGCCGCACGCCGAAGGAATAAAAATCTGATTATCAGCAAGCGTGCCAAGCAAGGTTGAACCTGCGGACGTCTGCAGCGCCTTCTCAGCATCTCCATTGACCGTAATGATCACGTCACCGGTCGCTACCAGTTGCCTCCTCGCCAGCATCAACACACCCACGAGGGACACAACCACTACAGTCAGCATCGCGACACCAAGTGAGACTTCGAAGACCACTACAGTTGCACTCCAGAAAAGGCCATGAACCCAATGGCCATCAACCCGACCAAAATAAATGTCAACCCGAGGCCGCGAAGACCATCAGGCGGATTCGAATAACGCAGTCGCTCGCGAATCCCGGCAAGCGCCACAATTGCAAGGGCCCACCCGATACCCGATCCAAGCCCGAACACCGTACTCTCGGCAAAGGTGTAACTCCGCTCAACCATAAACAGAGAGGCGCCGAGAATCGCACAGTTGACGGCGATAAGCGGCAAGAAGATACCTAGAGCCGAGTGCAACACCGGAAAAAACCGATCGAGAGTCATTTCGACAATCTGCACCATCGCAGCGATGGTTCCGATGTAACAGAGAAATCCCAGGAACGACAGGTCGTAAACCGCTAACGACGGGTGCGCCCACACCATCGCGCCGGGACTGAGTACGTGCTCGTACAGAAGGTTATTCATCGGCACGGTGACTACGAGCACAAAAATCACCGCACCACCAAGTCCCATAGCTGTTTTGACCTGCCGAGACGAAGCCAGAAACGAACACATACCCAGAAAGAATGCCAGCGCCATGTTTTCAACGAAAATCGACTTCACGGCAAGGCTTAAGTAATGCTCGAGCACTAGTCGCTCTCCATTTGCTCGGGTTTCCACACCCGAAGCGCCCAAATCAGAAACCCAATAATAAAAAAGGCCCCAGGCGACAGCACCATCAGACCATTCGGCGTGTACCAACCGCCTTCTGCTGCAAGCGGAAAGACGGAAGTCCCGAGTACGGTACCTGACCCGAACAACTCTCGGACAAACGCCGTCACCATCAAAATGGCACCGTAACCAAGTCCGTTACCAAAGCCATCTACAACGCTGTCGATTGGGGGATTTTGCATAGCATACGCCTCAGCCCTCCCCATGATGATGCAGTTGGTAATGATGAGCCCTACAAACACCGTCAGCTGCTTCGATATCTCAAAAAAATACGCCTTCAAAATTTGGTCAACTACGATTACCAATGACGCAATGATCGTCAGCTGAACGATGATACGGATGTTTGTCGGAATTTGATTCCGTAACGCACTGACAAAGAAATTCGATGACATCGTGACAGCGATAACAGCAACACTCATCACAAACGCAGTATCCATCTTGGTCGTGATAGCCAGCGCCGAACAAATCCCCAGCACTTGGAATGCAATCGGGTTGTTGTTAAATAAAGGATCGATCAGAACATCGCGTGTCTTCGCCATCACCCGTTGTCTCGTCTCAGCACATTAAGGTACGGTTTAAATCCATTTTCATCGAGCCAAAACCGCAGCATGTTCGTTACCCCACGACTAGTCATCGTCGCGCCAGCCAAACCATCCACACGATGAGGGTCATCCTCAGGAGACCCGGCACGACCGCGCGTGACCTCGATAACCGGCCGGTCGTTCGATCCAAACACCTTCCTCCCATTCCACAGATTCTTCCAACGAGGATTATCGACTTCTCCCCCTAATCCCGGCGTTTCCTTATGTTCGTAATACGTCAACCCTCGAATGGTATCGAGGTCGGCATCAAGCGCAACAAACCCGTACAAAATCCCCCACAACCCAAGACCGTGCACAGGGAGAATCACCGATTCCAAAGTATCGTTGGCATCTCGGATCTCGTACACCAGCGCATGCGTTGCAACTCGACTCAGACCGGCATTATTCGGCGGAGCCAAGCGACTCTGCTCCGGGTCTCCTTCCGCAGTTCGAGGATCAAAAGACGAGGGAACTATGTTTGTTGCCTCTCCTGTCTCCAATTCGATAACCACTTGTCGAATTTGTGAAAAGCGACGCGTAACTTCCTCGGACGGAAGGAAGTCATCGCTCATGGCCAAACCCGCAGCCACAAGAACATTGCGTTGCATGTCCAACAGTTGATTCGCTTCTTGACGATCTCGCAGTGACACTGCCGAGGTCGACACAAAGATGGCGCAAACCACGCACACGACAGCCGCAAATCCCAAGTTATAAAAGACACTACCTTGCATACCGGGCCCTCCGACGACGCAGGTTAGCTTGAACCGCAAAATAGTCGATCAACGGCGCAAACAAGTTCATAAATAGGATCGACAGCATCATGCCTTCTGGATACGCCGGGTTAACAACGCGGACCAACACACAAAGCACCCCAATGAGAAATCCATAGATATAGTGGCCACGAATGGAGGCAGGTGCTGTAACAGGTTCGGTTGCCATGAATACCGTCCCAAACGCCCAGCCGCCAGCTACGAAATGCCAAGATGGCGTAACATCAAAAAATGGATTGGTCGCTGAACCAATCGTATTCAACGCGGACGCCATCATAAACGTGCCGACGGTAACACTCAGCATGATGCGCCAAGACCCAATCCCGCTACCAATCAGTATGGCAGCACCGAGTAAACAGGCCAGGGTCGAAGTCTCTCCCATCGACCCTGGCACAAACCCAAAGAACGCATCCCACCAAGCATAGCTATCGACAACCGCGTTAGCGCCCCCGAGTGTTGCAGTTGCCAGCACAGTTGCTCCGCTCATCGCATCCGCCGT
>DTWD01000154.1 GCA_012963185.1 Acidobacteriota bacterium | reverse complement strand
CTGAGGCGGAGCGGACGTCCGGGGAACAGTTACTCGCCACGCAGGTACTCTCGATCAACCCGCCGCGTAGGGATGTTATCAGCGCGCTGACATCAACCGAAAAAACTAAGTGGCAGTCACTCACCGACCAGGTCGAAACACTCGACGCTGAACGGCCACCAGAACCGGCGATGGCTGAGATCGTGACCGACGGTGACTATCGGTTTGCACCTGACGGGCCGGGTGACGAAATCATCGGTTGCCCCGAGTGTCGCATCCCACCGGATGAGCCGGGCAGTTTTATGCACGTGGAGGGCGGACCTGATTACAAGGCGCCGCCAAGCTATTTCCTCATCCGTGGCGACCCGTTCAGCCCAGGATCTCAGACACAACCAGGCTTCCTCTCGGTCGCGACCTACGGTGACCCCCCAACTGCTATCCAGCGGACGGACGGACGAACATCAGGGCGCCGTCTTGCACTTGCCAACTGGATAACATCGGAAAATAACCCGCTAACCGCACGGGTCATCGTCAATCGAATTTGGCACCACCACTTTGGCCGCGGCATCGTCAGAACCCTCGATAACCTAGGGAAAATGGGTGATGTCCCGACACATCCCGAGTTACTTGACTGGCTAGCAGTCGAGTTCATGGACCGCGGCTGGAGCATGAAGGAAATGCACCGCCTACTGATGACCTCCGAGGCGTACCAGATGGCATCAGCAGTCGATAACGATGTAAACCTGGTCGCCGACGTCGACAACCAGTGGCTGTGGCGGTATCGTGCTCAACGGCTCGAGGCTGAAGTGCTACGAGACGCCATCATGACAGTGAGCGGTGGGATCGACCTTACGGTCGGCGGCGAGCCGATCTTCCCCTATATTCCAAAGGACATTCTTGAAGCATCCCAAGGAAAAGGTATCTGGCTTAACCAGCCCGATGGCCCAGACGTGTGGCGGCGAAGCGTCTACGTCTACCGTCGGCGTTCGCTCGGATTCCCATTCTTCGACACGTTCGACCTCCCAGACCAGAATCAGACGGCAGCGGCGCGAAACGTCTCTACTGTCGCCACACAAGCCCTCACGTTGATGAATAACGAGTTTGTTTTGAGACAAGCAGATTTGTTTGCCGATCGCTTGGTAAATGAAGCGCCGAACGACCTCGACACACAAATTGATCTTGCGTATCAAATCGCCCTGTCTCGCTCACCATCGGCAGAAGAAACCACAATCGCGAGGAGCTTAGTTGCTGAAGGGGCTCTATCCGATTTAACAAACGTTATATTGAACTTGAACGAGTTCTTGTATCTGAGGTAAACACAAATGTCTGACCATCACCATTGCCGCAAGAAATCTTTCTGGTCTCGACGTGACTTCCTATTTCGTTCAGGAGGTGGCATCGCCGGGGTTGCACTCGCCGACCTGATGAACCGGCAACATCTGTTGGAAGCCGCCGCACAATCAGATACCTGTGAAGCTCCCATTCCCGGAAATCCATTCGCACCGAAGCAGCCACACTTTGCCCCCAGGGCCACCGCAGTGATTTCTCTTTTTATGAGTGGTGGTGTGAGTCAGGTCGACACCTTTGATCCAAAACCGGCACTTACACAATATGCCGGACAGCCAATGGCTGACTCTGTCGTCGTACGACAAGGGCATCCTGGGCCGCTCATGCCCAGCCCCTTTAACTTCATCAGAGGCGGGCAAAGTGGCCTTGAGGTGTCAGAGATTTTTCCGCATCTCGCGAAAAAAGCTGACGACCTGGCCGTCATTCGATCGCTTTACGGGCGTTCGAACGACCATATACAAGCCACCTATGAAATGCAGAGCGGTCAAATCCGCATGGGTTTTCCCAGCGTGGGATCGTGGGTAACGTATGGCCTCGGTGCCGAGAGTTCAAGCTTGCCGGCATTTGTTGTCATGAATGACTACCGTGGCGGCCCGTTGGGCGGGCCAAATGATTGGAGCGCGGGATTTATGCCCGCAACGTATCAAGGCACCCTCTTTCGAGCTGTCGGTGACCCTATTGTTGATCTTCAACCTCCAGAAGGCGTCAGTGAAACGCAACAGCGCGCGAGACTTGACGCACTCGCAAAATTAAACGAGATCGATATCGCAAAAAATCCAGGGAACTCAGAATTAGCCGCTCGCATCTCGTCGTACGAACTTGCTTACCGAATGCAAGGTTGTGCTCCTGAAGCTGTTGATACCAGCGCAGAATCTGACGCCACCAAAAAACTTTATGGCCTCGACGACTCCATAACAGAACCATTTGGACGCCAGTGTCTTATGGCCAGGCGTCTTGTCGAGCGAGGTGTTCGTTTCGTGCAGCTCTTTCACGGCGGCCTTGGAAACCAAAATACTGACACCTGGGACGCGCACAGCAACCTCAAAGAAAACCACACGCAACACGCGGCGGAGACAGATCTCCCCATTGCCGGATTGCTGACAGACCTAAAATCAAGAGGAATGCTCGATTCAACACTGATCGTTTGGCATGCTGAATTTGGTCGCATGCCAATTTCGCAGCGTGGTGTCGGTCGGGATCACAATCCCGGCGCCATGAGTGGATGGATGGCCGGTGCTGGGATTCAAGGTGGCCAAGTTATTGGTGCGAGCGATGAGTTCGGTTACAAAGCCGCTGAACAGCGCATCTCCGCGCATGACTTCCATGCAACCATGCTGCATTTACTTGGCATGGACCACACGCAGTTGACCTATCGCTACAACGGGCGCGACATGAGACTCACGGATGTCCACGGCGTTCCCATTCCACAGATCATCGCGTAGATAGATAT
>DTWD01000153.1 GCA_012963185.1 Acidobacteriota bacterium | reverse complement strand
GATTTTGTGGGAATGGAAGGGTGATATCGGTGTGACTTCTTAAGTAAATCCAGTGCCCTGCTGTACCGTCCTCCTGGACGTGCCACTCGATACAGTCGTTCGACGGTTTCAATATTATGATTCAGGATATTTGGAGCGGCATTCAATACGGTATAAAGGTCATTGGTACGGCCAGAGAAATCAGGGATGAGGACTTCGATCTGGCATTGTGGAGACTGCCTACGTATGGCGCTAATCGTCGCAGCGAAGATTCCTGAGCCGCCGTCATGGATGTCGTCGCGGTCAACTGATGTGATCACGACGTATTGAAGGCCAAGTGTTTCGACGGCCGCTGCAATCCGGTCAGGTTCTTTGGTGTCTATCGCTTGAGGTGTTCCATGAACGACATTGCAGTAGCCGCACGATCTAGTGCAGATATCTCCAAGAATCATGAATGTTGCTGTGCCTTGGGTCCAGCACTCACCAATATTGGGGCAATTTGCTTCCTCGCAGACCGTGTTGAGGGACAGTGTTCGCATTAAGCGTTTAAGGCGGAGATAATTAGGGCTGCCGGGTGCTCGCACACGCAGCCACGAGGGTTTATTGCCACGTGGTAGTGTTTCAGACCGGCGGTGGCGGCCGCGAATTAGTGGGATGGGCACCGGGGAAGTCATTCTTTAGTTGATGTTATCGTGAGGTCTCCATGGCGTCCATAGGTCGTCTTAGAATTACTTGGTTGGGGCACAGCACTTTTCTGCTAGGGACTCCTGGTGGTAGTCGGTTGATCTTTGATCCCTGGTTGGTCGACAACCCACAGTGCCCTGAAGAATGGAAGCGAAAAGTTCCGGCTGCTGACGTGGTCCTTGTGTCGCACGGGCATTCAGACCACGTAGGTGACGCAGCACGTGTAGCCCGTGAGAATAACGCTCCAGTCGTTGGTATGGTCGAGTTATGCCGGTGGTTGCAGCGACAGGGTGTCCGCCGGGTTGAGCCGATGAATTTGGGTGGCACGATTACAGTGGCAGGACTTCGTGTTACGTTGGTTGAAGCTCAGCACAGTAGTGCCTGTTTGGACGATGAGAGTCCGATCTACCTTGGAGCGCCGTCTGGATTTATCCTCACTCTCGAGGATGGACGAGTAATCTACTTTGCTGGAGACACCGATGTTTTCGAAGGGATGCGCCTTATTCGGAAACTGTACCACCCCGAGATTGCATTTCTTCCTATTGGTGACCGATTTACCATGGGGCCGAGGGGGGCAGCGTTGGCTTGCGAGCTGTTAGGTGTAAAGCAGGTCGTGCCTATGCATTATGGAACCTACCCAGCCTTAACGGGAACTCCGAAAGAACTCCGTAAGTATGTCTCGACTGGGATCGACGTTCTTGAATGTCGTCCGGGTGAAACCGTGGAGTAATCCGGAGGTTTTATACTTTTCATTGTGAATGCTGACGTTAAGATGAATCGCCGCTTCACGCTTCTTGAGGCCCAGAAACTTCTGCCCAGGGTGTATGAGCAAACATCTGATGCCTTAAATCGGGTTCAGCAAATACGGGCCCAACTGGACGAGTTCGGGGATGGTACGTCTCAGGGTCAACAGCTTTTATCTGAAATCGATGAGTCTGTCGTGACGTGGACTCGTGATATGGAAATTTTAGGTGTCGTGGTGAAAGGATTGTGGCTTGTCGATTTCGATAGCGGTGAAGGTTACTATTGTTGGAAATACCCTGAACCAGCAGTAAGTCACTACCACGGTTATGACGATGGGTTTCCTGGTCGTATTAAGATTATTTAACGGGATTAATGTATCTTCGAGTTGGGCGCACCTTGATCCATGGTTAGTCGGCCGTGTATTCTGTAGACCCGACTAACTTTATTGGTAGTAGCCGGAGGACTGAATGGCGTATTCGATTTGTGAGCCTTGTGTTGGGACAAAAGACACAGCCTGTGTTGATGTCTGTCCTGTCGACTGTATTCATCCACGTAAAGACGAGGAAGAATTCGAAGCCGAAACAATGCTCTATATACATCCCGACGAGTGCATTGACTGTGGCGCGTGCATTCCCGCTTGTCCCGTCGAGGCGATATTTGTTAATGATGAAGTTCCAGACCAGTGGCAGAGCTTCATCGAGACCAACGCAGTATGGTTTGAGGGTAAGTAGGTTGTTCCTCCTTGATTCCGCGTAGCAAGGACACGGCGCAATTATGGGTCTTATCGATCATAGTTTTGAAGATAACTTCATCACCACGAATCTTGATCGTGTGCTGAATTGGGCTCGGCAGTCGTCACTTTGGCCAATGGGATTCGGATTAGCCTGTTGTGCGATTGAGATGATCGCGACCTCAACATCTCGCTACGACATCGCGAGATTTGGCGCCGAGGTGTTTCGTGCGTCACCGCGGCAGTCAGACCTGATGATTGTGGCGGGTACCGTTACTAAAAAAATGGCTCCGGTACTGCGACGCCTTTACGACCAAATGCCAGAACCGAAGTGGGTGATTTCCATGGGGAGTTGCTCGAATGCTGGTGGACCATTTCCCACCTATAG
>DTWD01000152.1 GCA_012963185.1 Acidobacteriota bacterium | reverse complement strand
GTGCGTATGCGTGTACCAAGATCATCTATTGACTGTGCGTTGTCTAGCGCTGGTAACTGAGGACGTGTTCTCGCACGGTATTTCATTGTCTGTGGGTCAAGCGTGACAATTTCCGTGCCTGATTCCGTACGCATCTTCTGGTAGAAACCTTGCCCTGTTTTTTGCCCGTGCCACCCACGAGCGTTCAAATCCTGGATTAGTGGTGGCAGTTCAAATGCTGCTCGTTCTTCATCAGTCTCAAGTTGGGTGACGAGGTTATTCATGACATGGGTGAGAATGTCGATTCCGGCAATGTCGAGTGTTCGGAACGTTGCTGATTTGGCCCGGCCTAGTAGCGGCCCGGTCATAGCATCAATTTCCTCGATGGTGTATTTCCCGTTGACAAGTTGTTCAAGAACTCTCATGACCCCGTACAGTCCGATGCGGTTGCCGATGAAATTCGGCGTGTCTTTAGCCACTACGACACCTTTACCGAGGGCACGGTCGCCGAACTCAACCATCGTCTTTAGGACTTCCGGCTTGGTGTCAGTGGTGGGGATTACTTCAAGCAGTGGAAGATACCGGGGAGGATTGAAAAAATGTGTGCCGAGCCAGTGTTGTCGAAAGTTGTCACTGAATCCTTCTGAAATCGTTGCAATTGGGATTCCGGACGTGTTTGAACTGACGATAGTATCTTGTGCGCGATATTGTTCGACTTTTCTTAATAACTCCTGCTTTACAGCAAGTTGTTCAACGACCGCTTCGACAATCCAATCAGATTCGGCAACCTGGGCCAGGTGTGAGTCAAAGCCACCAACCGTAATAGTGCGATGCGTATGCTTGGTAAAGAATGGGTCTGGTTTTAGTTTTCTTGCTCGGGCCAGGCCGTTAGCAGCCGTTTTCGCATCAAGGTCAAGCAGGAGTGTCGGGATACCAGCGTTCGCGGTATGAGCGGCGATCTGGCTTCCCATCGTTCCAGCGCCAAGTACTGTTACGGAGCGAATATGTTTCATAATTGTTGTATCCCACTCATCATTGCGCGGACGACGATTATTGTCGATTGAGTGAATTAGATTACTCGTCTTGTTGAAGAATGTCGCATGGAGATCGTCGCCCAC
The DNA here is from genome assembly GCA_012963185.1 of Acidobacteriota bacterium. The sequence continues at coordinate 1,324 of DTWD01000152.1, read as the reverse complement.
CTTGTTTTCTTTAAAGACAGCAGGCCACCGGCGCTTGAAGTTCAGTTTTGGAATCGGTTGATGGCGTTTTCGGGAGACAACACGGCCTTGGTCAGACTGTACACAGACACAGTGGTGGCAGGTGAATAACTCAACTGGCGCGTTGCCTGATTACGGCAACGCTGACAAGGTCGCCTGTGCTTGGGAGCCTTCTTCTGAAGCAGGGGCGATGTCGATTACCTTTTGAAAATATTCCTTTGCCCCGGCCATGTTGCCTTTATTGAGTTCGACAAGGGCGAGTTTGAAGAAAGGTTTTTCCCAGTCAGGGTCAGCCATCGACGCCTTTTCGTACCACTCCGCAGCCGTTTCAATATTGCCCTGCGCAAACTCAATTTCGCCGAGGTTATACATGTCTTCACGTGAGGCGTTTAAGCCAGACGCCGTTTCCTCAAGAGCGCTTGCCGCCGATAGGTCACCCATGCCGAGTCGAGCACGTGCAATACCAGCTCTTGCATCCTCATTATCCGGATCAGTTACAAGGGCCTCTTCGAACGCAGCGATCGCAGACTCCCAGTCTTCCAATTGATGGTAAGACTGTCCAATTTGGACATTCAAATCGGAGAGTTGCGGCAGGTCCGAGAGCACGGACTGATAACCATCGATCGCTACTAGCCAGTTGCCGTTGTTGAACTCACTGTCCGATTGTGTCAGTAGCGTGCCGATGGCTGCTGGGTCGAGACCTTCCAAGGCCTCGTCGCCAAGAGCAATCTCGAGAGGATGTCGAATGCGTGTTAATACAAAATTGACCGGTGGGTTTTCTGACTGGGTTATAGTACCTGTGCCTTCCTGTCCGTGATAGCCTTCAAATTCTGCTTTGAACATCCAGAGACCACTTTCGAAGCCAATAAGCGCGTATTTTCCGTCAGAGCCAGTAGTCGTTACAAATTGCGGAGGACGGAGCTCGGGGTCTGTTGCGTCGACGGTAATAGTCACATTGCCCATCGGTTCACCGTATTCGTCCTCAACTTCGCCGACGATGCGGGCGCTACCTTGTGCCATGACCGTCTGGGCGAGCGCCAAAGCAACGGTAGCTGTGATAGCGACAACAACAAGAGGCTGGGAACGCAAACTCATAACAAACTCCTATTTTTCACTGAATTCCGGACATCTTTCTGGTCCAGTATAGAGCCAAATCGTTCATTAAACACGTTAGCGGCTTGGTGTTTGCTGAGTCCAGTCAGCCTGCAGCGTGTCAATGGCATCCTGAGCTTCGTTGCCGACAGGGCTATTAGTAGTAGGGACTGCACGGTAGGCTTCCAGCGCACGCCGGTAGTCATTTTTCCCT
>DTWD01000151.1 GCA_012963185.1 Acidobacteriota bacterium | reverse complement strand
TGCTGATTGCCCTCTCGACCAGGGGTTTCGCCTGTATGGAAATAGATATTGGCTGGTAAAGCTAGCGCCGATGTCATCGAGTCCAGGAGAGCAATGTCGACATGTTGTCCCTGTCCCGTACGGTCACGCTCGCGGAGCGATAAAAGAATTCCGTTCATGGCGTAGAGGCCGGCCAAATAGTCAGTGATCGCGACACCAACGCGTGTGGGCGGTCCGTCAGGAAAGCCGGTGACACTCATGAGGCCGCTGTCCCCTTGAATGACAGCGTCGTATCCAGGAAGATTTTTATTGGGGCCAGTATGCCCGTAGCCCGTAATCGAACAGTAGATCAATTTTGGGTTCATCGCGTGGACGTCGTCGTAGCTAAACCCGAGCTTCTCAAGACTACCTGGGCGAAAGTTTTCAATTAGGACGTCGGCCGTCATAATGAGTCGACGGAGTATTTTTCGGCCGTTTTCTGTCTTGAGATCAATAGCCAGACTTCGTTTACTGCGATTGAGACCGAGAAAGAACGTGCTCCATCCGTCTCGGTGCGGTGCCCAGTCCCGCGTGTCGTCACCGTGCGTGGGTTCCTCTATCTTGATGACGTCGGCACCCATATCACCAAGCATCATCGCGCAATACGGTCCAGCAAGCACTCGTGTGAGGTCGATAACACGTATGTCGTCAAGGGTAGGCATGCGCGCCAATTATAGGGCCGTCTTCCTATAGTGGTGTTGGCTAGGGAAAGGATGTACCGTAATTGCCGGTGTTGTGAGGTGTAAGTCGATGTCGAGACGAATTCATACCGCGTTAGTGATGTGTGCAGTGGCGAACCTTGCGGTGGTGACTGGTTGTCGGGAGCCCTTCGGCGAGTCTTCTGATGCGTGTAGTGATTTGACAGGACTGCCATTAATTGACCTATTTATAAGTTCGTCTCAGCGACTACCAGCATCCGGTGAGGTGCCGGCGCACTGCCAGGTCAAGGGTGTGATCGAAACAGAAATTCAGTTTGAGTTGTTGCTTCCTGAGCCTGACGAATGGAACGGTCGTTTCTTAATGGGGGGCGGTGGGGGATTTGTCGGGACCGTCCAGAATCAGGCGCGGACACTGTATTCGCACGGTGGGAGGCCGCTTCAACGTGGGTACGCGACCGTTGGTACTGATACGGGTCATGTAGGGGGTGGTATCGAAGCATCGTGGGCGCTGAATAATCCCACGCGCCAGATGAACTGGGGACACCGCGCGGTCCATCTCACCACCGAGGCCGCCAAATCGATCATTGCCGAGTACTACGGACGCGCTACTGACTACTCATATTTTGTTGGGTGTTCCCGAGGTGGTGGGCAGGCCATGATGGAGTCCCAGCGCTACCCAGACGATTTCGATGGGATTGTCGCTGCGGCACCAGCCTACAACTGGACGGCATTCACCGCGGGATTTCTTCAAGCACAGCAGGTGATGTTCCCGAACGGTGAAGGTGGTGATCCGGTTGTGCGCGAGGAGACGCTGGAGTTACTCGGGTCGAGCATCCTGTCTGCGTGCGATGTCGAAGATGGCGTTATTGATGGTGTCATGACGGATCCTCGCCGCTGTTCATTTTCGACCAGTGACTTAATGATGTGTGCCGATGATGTTGCGGCAGATGGGTGTGTAACGCGACAAGAACTAGCTGCTATTGAGGCCGTGTACGACGGGCCCACCGTAGACGGAGAATCCATTTTCTTCGGGTTTAACTATGGTGGAGAAAATGATCGGGGAGGCTGGGATTCGTGGGTTGTGTCTTCTGAGCGCCAGCGTGCACGTGGCAATCCCAATGCCCAATACGGATTTGGCACTGAGTTTTACAAGTATTTTGTCTTTCAAGATCCGGAGTGGGATTACACGACGTATGACTTTTCAACATGGCGGGAGGATGTCGCACGCATTTCACCAGTGGTTGATGCTATTGCTACTGATTTGAGTCTGTTCCACGACAGCGGCGGAAAGATTATCTACTGGACAGGATGGTCGGACTTGGCATTAACCCCACTCGGAACCATTGACTATTTCGAGCAATTACAAGCCAGCGATTCTGCGGCGCGTGATTACAGCCGGCTGTATATGTTGCCGGGGGTGCTGCACTGTGCTGGAGGCCCAGGTCCTGATCAGGTCGATTGGGTTGAGGCGATACGGGCTTGGGTCGAAGATGGAGACGCTCCGGAACGATTGACTGCATCCAAACTGGATTTGTCAGGCCAGGCAACGGTCGCACGTCCGGTATGTCCGTATCCAGAGTTTGCAGTCTACGACGGGACGGGAGACCCGACCGTAGAATCAAGTTTCAGTTGTTCCGTTTGGTGAGATTACATGTAGATTGCCGCCACCACGACCGGCAAAGGTATACAGAGTCATGCCCGCAGTCGCGGCCATCTCAACCGCGACGCTCGAGGCTGCGCCGACCGACACCATGACTGGCATGGCCGCATTCAGTGCTTTCTGGACGAGTTCAAATCCGGCTCGTCCGCTTACGACAAGAATGTGGTCACGTAGTGGGGCGGTATTCTGGAGAACGTAGTGACCGATGACCTTGTCGACCGCATTGTGTCGACCGATGTCTTCGCGCAGGCAGAGTAATTTCCCATCCATCGAAAAGATTGCTGCGGCATGAATGCCACCGGTGATGTCGAATAGCTCCTGAGCGCTACGTAGGCGCCCTGGTAGCGATTCGAGCAGAGCTGTTTCGATGGGGATTGGAATGATTTTCGGCAGGCTATCGGTCAGGCTGTCAAGTTGATCAATAGATTCTTTACCACAAACACCACAGGATGCAGTGGCGCGAAAGGTTCTGTCAGCAGGTTGCGTGTTGTCGGTCGGGTCGTGCTTCTCTGTTGTGATGTCGACACGGTCACCGGGAAAATGTGTGACCTTGATTCGGGTGTCAGTTGTGCTGATTCCCGCAACACAGCGGATGTCACTGATGCGGCGGTTGTCCGTAATGAGCTGTTCGCTATAGAGGAATCCGGTTGCTAACTCTTCGTCGTGACCCGGCGTTCGCATAGTCACGACCACTGACTTTCCGTCGAGTCGAATTTCAAGGGGTTCTTCGATGACCACGTAATCATTGTGGAGTTGGCCATTATTTCGTCTGACTGGTACGGCACGAATGCCACGGGGCAGTGGTGACGATGTTGACATCGCAGCATCATACTCGCTGTGGGTATTGTTGCTGCTCCCGAGTTTGTCTGAATTGTCCGGTTTTCGTTTGGCGAGATTGGTTACAATCATAGGAAGTCGATGGCTACGGATATTTCTCGCCGAACATTTATAAAGGCCACCGTTGTCGGTGGGGTATCGGCGAGTGCCTTGGGTTTCGATCTCCGACAGGCGCAGGCGGCGGTTCGGCAACTCAAGATTCAAAATGCGAAGGAATACCGAACAGTGTGCCCCTACTGTGCGGTCGGTTGTGGCACCATCGCGTACGTGCACGGTAGTGGTGGTCTGAATACGAAGAATACGGTTATTCACGTTGAAGGTGATCCGGACAACCCGATTAATGGAGGCACACTCTGTCCCAAGGGTGCGTCTCAGATGGATTTGGCAATCAGCCCCCGTTTACGACATCAACCGTTGTTCCGCGAGGCAGGCGCTTCAGACTGGACAGAGGTTGATTGGGACTTCGCGATGGACTGGTTCGCGCGTAAGTTCAAGGATTCCCGTGACGCGTCCTTTACGGAGCGTGACGACGAGGGGCAGGTAGTCAATCGGTGTAATGGGATTGCATGGGTTGGCAGTGCCACGGTATCTAACGAGGATGCCTATCTCATCACGAAGACGATGCGTGCCATGGGTTTGGTGTACATCGATCATCAGGCGCGCATATGACATAGCCCAACGGTGGCCAGTCTGGCCGCCACGTTTGGCCGCGGGGCGATGACCAACCATTGGAAGGATATCAAGAATGCTGATGTCATTTTGGTTATGGGTGCCAATCCGGCTGAGAATCACCCGTGTGGGTTCAAGTGGGCACTTGAAGCACGTGATAATCGTGGGGCTAAGTTACTCACGATTGATCCTCGGTTCACTCGCACGTCGGCTGTTGCGGACCGGCACTTACAGATACGACCAGGGTCCGACATCGCATTGCTCGGTGGCCTTATCCGATACACGCTGGAGAATGCGCTCTATCACGACGATTATGTACGGGCGCACACGAATGCTTCGTTCGTTGTTAGCGAAGAATACGGGTTTTCCGATGGTCTGTTTGCCGGGTTCGATGAGGCAGCTAGTAACTACGACAAGACAGCTTGGGATTACGACCGCGGCGCGGATAATTATGCACGGCGCGATGACTCGCTGCAGCATCCGCGGTCGGTCTTCCAACTACTGAAGCAGCATTACGACCGCTACACCCCGGATGTGGTTGCCGATATTACGGGATGTTCTGAGGCCGGTTTTCTTGAGATGGCTGAGATCATTTGTTCCACCGGACGAGCAGACCGAGTTGGGACAATCATGTATGCGGTTGGTTGGACGATGCATACCGTGGGCACTCAGATCATCAGAACGGCAGCGATTTTGCAGTTGTTGCTCGGTAATATTGGGCGGCCTGGTGGAGGGATTAACGCCCTCCGTGGTCATGCCAATGTCCAGGGCGCGACAGATCATGCCATCGTTGCTGGCATTCTTCCTGGGTATCTGAAAGTTCCGACGCCGCCCCAAACATCGCTAGGGCGTCACCTTGATGAGTCAACACCCCGTCCGCTCGTACGCGACACGGTCAATTACTGGGGGAATTACCCGAAATTTTATGTATCGCAGATGAAAGCATGGTTTGGTGAGCATGCCACTTCTGACAATGATTTCGCCTATCACTATCTCGCGAAGCAAGGCGAGGATGCGACATGGCTATCGATCTGGGATAAAGCGCGTCAGGGCACGTTGGAAGGGTTTGTTGCACTCGGCTTTAATCCATTGCTCGCTGGGCCTGATGTGCCTCGCCTTCTTGACTCCATGTCAAAGCTAAAGTGGAAGGTTGTTATCGACCCTTTCATGCTTGACTCCGCTGAGTTTTGGAAGGCGCCCGGGATGGACCCATCTACCATCGATACGGAAGTGTTGTACTTGCCTTCGTCGCACTGGATTGAGCGAGATGGATCATTTACGAACAGCGGTCGTTGGGCTCAGTGGAAAGAGAAAGCTGTTGATCCTCCGATCGGTGTAAAGCCGGATACCTGGATTCTTTCGGAACTGTTCTGGCGGGTGAAGGAGTTGTACCAAGAAGAGGGCGGTGCTTATGATGAGCCGATTCAACATCTGACTTGGGATTATCTCAATCCGCGTGAGCCGACGCTGGTCGAATTAGCGCGTGAGGTGAATGGCTACGACCTGGAAACACGCCAGCAACTGGATTCGTTTGGGCAACTCCGGGATGACGGAACGACCGCGGCGGGCAATTGGATCTATACCGGCAGTTACACCGAAGCAGGGAATCAGATGCAACGGCGTGGCACCGACGACCCAACTGGTCTCGGGATGCACCACGACTGGGGTTTTAGCTGGCCAGCGAATCGACGCATTCTATATAACCGCGCATCTGCCGATGCCGAGGGACGTCCCTGGGATCAAACTCGTGCGGGTATCGCTTGGAATGGACGTGAATGGATTGGCGATGTCCCGGACTATGGGCGAACCACGCCGCCTGGGCCTGATGCTGCTGGTGCATTTATCATGACGGAGGAAGGGGTAGCGCGTTTGTTTAGTAGTCACCTGGCAGATGGGCCTTTTTCCGAGCACTACGAGCCAGTTGAGAGTCCGACGACGAATCGTCTACACAATAACGTGCCGATTAACCCAGTCATACGATGGTACGACGGGGTCCGCGAGACCCTGGCGACTGAGAATGATGATTTCCCCTATGCTTGTACGGTTTATCGGGTTGTCGAGCGTGAGCACTTTGTGACGAGTAATGTGCCATTACTCGTCGAGGCGATGCCTGACTTTTTTGTGGAACTTCCAGAAGGGCTGGCCAAGGAAAAGGGAATTCCAAACGGGAGCCAAGTGCGGGTGTGGTCGAAGCGTGGGGAAGTGCAGGGTACTGCGATCGTCACGAAACGCATTCAGCCACTCCTGGTTAATGGTCAAACCGTGTGGACTGTTGGAATTCCAGTTCACTGGGGGTTTGTTGGTCTGACGCAAGGATCGATGGCGAATCTCTTGACACCATTTGTCGGTGATGCCAATACACAATGTCCTGAATTTAAATCCTTTTTGGTTAACGTGGAGCGAGCATGACCGATACGCTTACCGTTCGACGTGTGTCCGCCACACCCAGTGCACTCATCCCAATGGATGCGCTTCGCTCCGATGGACCCACGTACTCAAAATTGGTTGATATATCGAAATGCATTGGTTGTAAGGGGTGCGAGATCGCGTGTAAGGAATGGAACGATCTTGGAGTTGAACCGACGGCTAATTTCGGCAGCATCCAGAGTCATCAGGATTTAAGTCCGAAGACATGGCTGTTAATGCGGTTCAACGAAGTTGAGATTGATGGGAAGCTGAATTGGCTTATCACGAAGGATGCATGTTTACACTGCGAAGAGCCAGGGTGTCTCTACGCGTGTCCGGCTCCGGGTGCCATCGTGCAGTATACGAATGGCATTGTCGACTTTAACCAGGAGCACTGTATCGGTTGTCAGTATTGTGTCACCGGTTGTCCCTTTGATATTCCCCGGTTTGATGCGAATACGCGTAAGGTCTCCAAATGCAATATGTGCATTGACCGTGTTGAGTCCGGACTTGAACCTGCGTGCGTGAAGACGTGCCCGACCAATGCGATTTCTTGGGGCAGCAAAGAAGACATGTTGGCTCTGGCTGACCAAAAGATTGAGACACTGCAGTCTCGGGGTTACGAGAATGCGGCGGTTTACAATCCGGCAGGTGTTGGTGGCACGCATATGATGTATGTCGTACCGCACGGAGATCGACTCGAGGATTACAGTCTGCCATCAGACCCAACCGCGAGCCCGGCCCCGATGACTGCGTTGGGTTTCCTCAGACGGATCGGAGCGTACCTTTTGAGCTTTAGCGTTATTGGGGCACTTGTACATTTTCTGGCGTACGGACCTGAACGGCTGGAAGAGGAATAACTAGAGTGGTAACCCGACTTCTCGATCGCTTTAGTTTTTTTGAACGGCTTATTCACTGGATTGTCGGGATCACGTTTGTCGTGTTGTTGCTCACCGGGCTTGCATTCTCGCATCCATCATTGTTTTGGTTAACGACTGTTCTGGGTGGCGGCCCGTCGGCTCGCGTTTTGCACCCGTGGGTTGGGGCCATTTTTAGTATTGGCATGTGTTTCATGATCCTCATATGGATTAGAGATATGTTTCTTGATGACGGTGACCGTCGCTGGCTTGGTGCGGTGCGACACTACGCCATGCGAGAAACAGACAAGGTGCCCCCCGCGGGCAAGTACAACGCCGGACAAAAAATGTTTTTCTGGTTCCAGGCGATGTTTGGCATACTGCATCTTGCAAGTGGTGTTCCCCTGTGGTTTCCGACAGGATTCGATGCGGCTGTGCTGCAATGGATGCGGGTTATCCATTACGTCGTAACGCTGGGTGGAGGCGCGCTGCTGGTTGTGCACGTCTACCTTGGGACTGTCGCGTATCCAGGCACGGCCCGGGCAATGATTGATGGCACTGTGACGGCCCGCTGGGCTCGGCATCACCACCCACGTTGGCACGAAGAACAGACGCGTAGTTAACCGGATTTCAATTGTCTCAGATTCTCGGGAGTACGCCTTCGGGGGATTGGGTTCGACGTCAGAAACGTGTTGACCGTCTTCAGACCCAACATCCACACGTCGGTGACATGCTGGCGTTTTACAGATCGTTGCTTGGGCAACAGGACAAATTATTTCGTAAAACAGTTCGATCGCGGGCGTTTGATGTCGCGGTTTCTTCCGAACAGTCTCAAGGGCAGAAGGTTACTGTGTATCTGGAGCGATTGCCGCGCCAGCCGAGGGACCGGGCTTTTACGGCTTTTCTGAAGGGGTTGCCGGAGTCCTCGACAGAGGTGCTTCAGGCTATAGCCGCCCGACTACTCGAAGCGCCTGCTTCGGCTAGTCGCCTGCTGGCAGCCGTTGTGTCCAGGCAACCGATTGACGAGGTAGCCGCCGAGCTTGAGTGCGACACACTGCCCCTGGAATTTTTCCCGAGAGCATTTCTTCAGCCGATAGCCGAAGCATTGGTTCGACGTGTGGGGCATGGGGTACCTCGCGAGGTGGATGGGAAAACCGTCTGTCCATATTGTGGTTCGTCACCGCAGGTCTCGGTTTTGCAGGATGACGCTGACACCAGAGGGAAGCGCACGTTGCTCTGCTCTCTGTGTGCGTCCGCGTGGTCGTTTTCTCGTTCGTGTTGCCCCCAATGTTATGAGCAGGAAGCCGAACAGCTGCAATACCACGAGACAGAGTCGTGGCCGCATGTACGTGTTGAAGAGTGCCGGTCCTGTCAGACCTACATAAAGGCAGTGGATTTAAGAAGCAACGGACTGGCGGTTCCTGTTGTGGATGAGCTTGCTTCTGTTGAATTGGACTTGTGGGCGTGTGAACAGGGGCTGGTCAAATTACAGCGGAATGTCCTTGGGTTCTGACCAGTATGTAAGTGGCTACGACACGATTAGTTGTGGTGAAAGGACTGTTGCTGGTCACCCGAACTGGTTGATTCAAAATCAATCTGATGCGAAAAGACGTGAGATAGGGTAACGTCACGTTCGCCGGAATGCGGCCGTTGGTCTTGTGGCGCCAATAGTAGTTTCGGCAAGACTGCGTATTGTCAGTTGAAAACATCATGAACGAAGCATTTATTTACGATGGACTCCGTAGCCCGTTTGGACGACACGCCGGAGCCTTGTCTCCTGTGCGTGCTGATGACTTGCTCGCCGAGGTCATTCGTGCTGTTGTTACTCGCAGCGCCTTTTCCGTTGAGTTGTTTGAAGATGTGGTCGTGGGGTGCACCAATCAGGCTGGAGAGGATTGTCGAAATATTGCGAGACGGAGCGGGTTGCTCGCTGGGTTACCGGTTGAGGTGGCAGGAATCACTGTGAATCGATTGTGTGCGAGTGGTCTTGCTGCTGTCGTTGATGCGTCTCGGGCGATTCAGTGTGGGCAGGGCGACCTATTTATCGCGGGTGGTGTTGAGAATATGAGTCGCTCGCCATTCGTGATGGCCAAAGCAGAACAGGCATACGGCAGAGATGTTGCCGTGTTTGACACAGCACTCGGTTCACGGTTTCCAAATCCACAGGTGGCATCGGTCTATGGTGATCATGCGATGTATGAGACGGCGGAACACGTCGGACAAGACCTTGGCATAACCCGTCAGTCGAGTGACGAGTTTGCGGCAATGTCACAGTCGAAATATATTGCGGCAAAGACGGCTGGGTTTTTTGCAGACGAACTGACCCCTGTCACTGTTCCCGGACGGAAGCGGACGGAGTCGTCGACGTGCGTAGACAGTGATGAACATCCGCGGCCAAATACGGATGTGGCCAAATTATCAGGACTGCGTCCACTTGTTGAAGGGGGCATTGTTACTGCCGGGAACGCTTCTGGTATTAACGACGGTGCAGCGGCGCTCGTTGTTGGTTCTCATACTATTGGCGATCGTGTGGGCGCACCACCCTTAGCTCGGGTTGTCTCTGCGGCAGTCGCGGGTGTTGAACCGCGTGTGATGGGGCTTGGACCAGTACCGGCTTCTCAGAAGGTGCTTGATCGGGCGAATCTCACGATGGCCGATATGGATGTCATTGAGATTAATGAGGCATTTGCGACGCAGGTGCTCGGTTGTTTAAAGCTTCTTGATATTGCTGATGGTGATAGTCGTATAAATCCGAATGGTGGTGCCATCGCGATTGGGCATCCGTTAGGAGCATCTGGAGCACGGCTCGCCTTAACGGCGGCTCGTCAGCTGCAGCGGATTCACGCCCGTTACGCATTGGTAAGTCTTTGTATTGGCGTTGGTCAAGGGCTTGCGATTATTTTGGAGCGCTGCGACTAGCGATCGTGTAATGGACAGTAAGTCAGTTCGACTCCTTGCCCTACCGTTAATTTACGTCACTGTTGTTTACTTACTGCCTATTCCAGACGGGGTCGACGCTCAGGGATGGCGCGTCACCGGAATTTTCTTCGCCACGATTGCTGGGTTGATGTTACAGCCACTGCCGGGATCACAAGTGGTGATTATTGGCATCACGATGTTGGTGCTTGTCGGTGGCATTCCCATGCCGCGGGCGCTGAGCGGATATTCAGCTGCGTCGGTGTGGATGGT
>DTWD01000150.1 GCA_012963185.1 Acidobacteriota bacterium | reverse complement strand
GCGGAAGTTACTGAAAATAATGGTGGAGCTGGCGGGGTTCGAACCCGCGACCTCGTGACTGCCAGTCACGCGCGCTCCCAACTGCGCCACTGGCCCACAATAATTGATCTGCAGGGCCACAATTCTAATCGAGTGATAGCACTTAGATCAACGGCGCCAACGCTTCTTAGGCTGGCTTCCTGCCAAATATTCGCTCGTAATCACCTGGGGTGTCGATATCAGTAAACGCGCCTTCGTCATTAACTGAAACATGAATGATCGCATCCTTGTGAGCTCGAATAACAGCTTTCGCCCCCTGAGATTTGTCAACGCCACGTAATTCATCGAAAAGAGATCGATCAAAGATCACTGGATGTCCATGTCGGTCATCAGCACCTGGTCGTACTATTGGCGCCCCAGTCTCACGATAAGACGCAAGTAGAGCAACTACCGTTTCAGAAGACACCAGCGGCACATCTACGAGCGTTACTAATGCTCCTCTCACACCAGGCCGGTCTACGACCGAGAGTCCTACAAGCAATGATGAAATTTGACCTTCGGATGGATTCGGATTCGACACGAAGCGAGCCAAAGGCTCGTTGCTTGCAATACTGTTCTCCAAAATCGACCGGTCGGGTCCCGTAACTACGATCACATCATCAACGCCACCTCGTCGTAAGGTAGTAATCAGTCGCAACAAAAATGTTTCTCCCACCACATCGGTCGGTAAAAGCGCCTTGGGCTGTCCCATTCGTGATGACTCGCCACCGGCCAGAATGATCCCAGGAATCATCTTTAATTCTCGCAATGAAAAATTAGCAGGTTTAACGCTAATCTATCGTGGTTGCCTTGTTGTACTCATCCCACAAACTATGAACGTGTTAGAATTCTCTTGTGCATCAAGTAGATATCCAAATTCGCTGCCAACGGTGTGGGGAACAGATGGATCTCAAGGACCCCATGCCAGATGGTCCTTGGACGCCTTGGCAATTTTGGACCTGTTCTAATTGTGGCCGCCATTTCTGGACGACCTATCCCCCGCCGAAGAGTGAGAAGCCAAAAGTGCCGCCAAAAACATCCCAAGACTGAGCGCATTAACAGTCCTCACTACGGTCTCACAACCTTCCAAAATCCAAGTCAGCCGTCGTTTAGCTGCTGACCACCTTCGGTGCCTCAAACTGCGCTAAAGTATGCATAGAACTTGACTTAACAGTTGGAACCACCTAAAATTGCCCGGTATTTACTCCCCATCGTAACATGGGGCATCGTCGGATCGGAGGACTAGGGTATGCCAAGTGGAACCATTGCACGGCTTCTCATTGACAAGGGATTCGGATTCATCAGAGATGAAGGTGGTATTGAACACTTCTTTCATCGGAGTTCGGTTCGGGGTTCGGTGTTCGAACTACTTCGCGAGGGACAGCGTGTTGAGTTTGCTATCGAAGAATCTGCAAAAGGTCCTCGCGCTGGGGATGTCAAACTTCTCGAAAATTAACTTCGTTGATTGACCCTCCGGAGTTAGATTAAATCTGCTTACGGTTGCTTGCCCGTTAAGAACGACTGCCGTCAAATCTGGCAAAGACGACTCAGATTCAATCATTTTCAATTTACTCCTTGGTCACATCTGCACGAATCACCTGGGTTTCCAGAAGTCTCACCAGAAACTCAAATTAAGAGTTTCTAGCTTGTGTTAGCATCAACGTTTTTATGGAAGCGAACGGGGCCCGGTGGCCCTCCCGGTCTTCAAAACCGGTCGC
>DTWD01000149.1 GCA_012963185.1 Acidobacteriota bacterium | reverse complement strand
GTGTTACGTTGGTTGGCCCGTCACCATCGGCGACGGGCCAACAGACTTCGTACAGCCTTCCGACTGCCGAACCAGCCGATGTTGGTTTGTCAAAAGAGCGACTTGCTCGGCTCGACGATGCACTACAAGAGATGGTCGACAATGGCGAACTAGCTGGCGTGGTGACAATGCTGGCTCGGCACGGCAAGGTCGCGTTTGTTGATGTTGCAGGTGTACGGGATATCGAGAGCAAACAACCGATGACCCGCGATTCAATTTTTCGTATTCAGTCAATGACTAAGCCGATTACCGGCGTCGCAATGATGATGCTTTACGAAGAAGGTCGTTGGCGTCTCAATGACCCAGTGTCTCGCTACATACCGGAATTTGAACAATTGAAGGTATATACCGGCGAAAACAGCGATGGTTCCATTCGAAAGGAAGAACTAGACCGCCCGATCATGATGCGGGAACTCATGACTCATACGGCGGGTCTGTCGTATACCCTCGACATGCGACATCCAGTCAATCGCATGTTTCGAGATCAGCGAGTGCTGAATCCAAGAGAACCATTGCAAACCATGATCGACAAAATGGCTATGTTGCCACTCCTGGCACAGCCTGGGACGCGCTGGATCTACAGTTCGGCGGTCGACGCTCAAAGTTATCTTGTGGAAAAACTCTCCGGGCAGACATTTGCAGAATTTCTCGATGAGCGGATCTTTGGTCCGCTTGAGATGGGAGACACGGCATTCTATGTCCCAGCTTCTGAACTTGGACGGGTTGCTGCTCGGCATCGGCTTGATGCGCAAGATGTTTTAGAGCGTCTTTCTGGTCGCGAACCGTTGACTGTCATGCCTCAAGGGCCGACTGGAGGTGCGGGCCTTTACAGCACAGCGGATGACTATTTGCGATTTACGCAGATGCTTCTTAACGGCGGTGAGCTGAACGGTGTACGACTTCTTGCGCCGCGGACAGTGGAAATGATGCGGACTAACCATATGTCGGAGGAGGCGACGCGCAATATGCGGTCAGGGATGGGATTCGGAATGGATTTTATGGTTTATATGGATCCGGCCGCTGCGGGTGAACCGCATTCACCCGGGTCGTATTACTGGCTTGGAATTGACGGCACGTGGTTTTGGATTGACCCAGCACTAGACTTCACTTTTGTAGGGATGATGCAGCATACGCCGTACGGAAGAGTGCACGGGCTCTCAAGGAATCTCGCATACCAAGCGGTCATTAACTAGGTTGCGGCGATTGCTAACGTACCACGATTTGTGGCGCATCTTTCCTTCCGCCGATTAGGACAGTGGCTGAAATGCAAGAAACCTTCGAGGATTATCGACGAGGATTTTACGAATCGTTTCTTCCGGAATCCGTGCATATCGTAGTTTTGGTACGAACTGCATGAGTACGGATGACCACCCATGCCCGTAGTAGTGCTTGAACTGTCGAACATTGCCCTGATCAGATGACAAGAGGATGTGATCCTCAAGGCCGGCGTCGAGCAGGTCGGTGACCATCCGGACTTTGTCGGCAGCTGGTATGTCCGATCGGCCCATCTCGTGACCCAGCGTGTCGAGGCCGATGAACGCACCACGCTCGGCGATAGCACGATGAGTGGCGAGCGGATTATGCTCAGGTTTGAGAGTTGCCATGTGGCCGATTACGACATGTGCAAGGTCAACACCGACACTTTCGATCGCATCCATTTGATCCATTGCGCAGCTCGGACAGCTCTCATGCGGTGTGTGCGTGAAGATTGGAAGTCCGGTTTGTCGGTGTGCTCTTGCAACTGCCCGGTGAACTTTCCGTTCATCTGGGCGCATCTCCAGTGACGATGCAATTTCACCGAACGCACCCCAGCGTTGACTGGTGGCATCGGCGATAAGTTCGTCGACAAGCTCGTCTTCTGACATCTCAGCGACACGAACCGGGTAGATAGCAAACCCAATGTCTTCGAAATAACCACCCGCCATGATGATGCGCACGTCGCTTTGGTTTGCGATTGCATTTAGGTTTCGAACTTGTTGTTCAGTTCGGCGTCCAGTCGCCGCGTCAACAATGCATCGGAGTCCGTCAAATGCGCAGGCACGTAATTCTTCGACCGCGAGTTCAATGTCATCTCGACCGACGTGTTCGTGAAATAGTGTTGCTCCGTTGTCCAAGGACGATGGGTCAACATCACCTTGTAAGGTACGGATAATCGAACCCGCAGGGAAGTCCGGCGGGTCAGCAGTAGTGAATTGCTGTTGAGCTTTCGCGGGGAGACCGGTGGTCATGGTCCCAACTGTTACGCCAAGCAGCTGTAATGCTTCACGTCTCGTCATCCTCGTCTGCATGCGGGTTCTCCTCAAAATGATGCTGGCATCCTACTACGCAGGTTGCCTGTCGGTCTCTTCGGGAATTAATGGAAGAGCAGTCGAGTACTTAACTTGTCGCAAGGCAAAGCTGGATTTGATGCTCGCGACACCTGGTACTTGCGTTAAGGCTTCGTTAAGGAAACGTTCATACGCTTCAACATCTGGTAGAACGATCCGGAGTAAGTAGTCGGAATCTCCGGTCATGAGGTAGCAGTCCATAACTTCTGGCCATTTGCCTACAGATTGTTCAAAGACTTCGAGCTGGTCCTTTACTTGTTTGTCCAGGGTTACCTGGGCAAAGACGGTTACGCCCAGCGCGAGTGCGTGTGAATCGACGAGAGCCGCATACTTTTGAATGACACCTGCTTCTTCAAGCGCTCGCACACGGCGGAGGCATGGAGCCGGTGTTAGCCCAACCCGTTCGGCGAGCTGTGTGTTGGAGAGACGACCATCCTTCTGGAGGACAACGAGGATATTCCGATCGATGGAATCTAATTTATGCCTCATCTAAGCAATAATATTGCTAATAATTAAATAAAATAAAAATATTAGCAATATTTTAG
Source organism: Acidobacteriota bacterium (assembly GCA_012963185.1). Next base: position 10,842 of record DTWD01000149.1, on the reverse strand, counting down.
TGCGTAATAGTTGTTACGATCACTCGTTAAGGATGCTGACTCAAGAAAACTCATTGCAGGGAACGCCAGAGCAGATTCGCTATCTCAAAGACCTTGAACGAAAGGTGCTGTGGCTGTCTGTTTGGATGATTCATCATGCAAATCATCTCCGCCCCTCTCGGGACGGATTGAAGGTTGGGGGGCATCAGGCATCCTCGGCATCAGTGGCCACCTTGATGACAGCTCTTTACTTTGACGCACTGCGTCCTACTGACCGAGTGGCGGTTAAGCCGCACGCGAGTCCTGTTTTTCATGCAATCCAGTATTTGTTGGGCAACCAATCTGAAGATCAATTAGCGCGGTTTAGAGGCTTTGGTGGAGCTCAGTCATATCCTTCTCGTACTAAGGATGCGGACGATGTAGATTTTTCGACAGGGTCTGTCGGGCTGGGTGTCGCGATGACGTCCTTTGCATCGCTAGTGCAGGATTACATTCGCCTTAAGAACTTCGGTCCTGACCGTGAACCGGGTCGGATGATTGCTGTTGCTGGTGATGCGGAATTTGATGAAGGCAATCTCTTTGAAGCGCTGGTCGAAGGATGGAAGCACGATGTCCGTAATGTGTGGTGGATTATTGACTACAACCGGCAAAGTCTTGATGCAGTTATGGTCGGACGATTTTCAGACCGTCTTGAGCGGTTCTTTCGCAATCTTGATTGGCGGGTCGAAGTACTCAAATACGGACATCTATTGACGGCGGCATTTCAGCGTCCTGGTGGAGATGCCCTGCAGCATTGGATGGATACCGCGGATAATTCTCGGTATTCAGCCCTTGCGTACAGAGGTGGGGCAGCTTGGCGTAAAGAATTAATCTCAGACCTCGGAGATACTCATGGGATTCGGGCGTTGCTCGATGAGCATGACGATGAAGCACTCGGTCGCTTAATGACGAATCTTGGTGGCCATGATATGGGGATGGTGTGTGAGGCGTTTCGGGCTGTCCCTGATGACCAGCCGACGTGCTTTATTGCCTACACCATTAAAGGCTATGGCCTTCCACTCGCCGGCCATAAAGACAACCACTCTGGCATCCTGACGCCGGATCAGATGACGGCATTCAAAAAACAGATGCAGGTCTCTGACGGCGAGGAGTGGGACCAGTTCGCGGGGCTGGAGACACCTGCTGAAGAACTTCGTATGTTTCTCGACGCGGTTCCTTTTGGCCGGTCGGGAGCGCGGCGATACCGTGCTCCTCGGGTCGATGTGCCTTCTCGGTTTGAGCCGCCGAGCGGCGACAAGCTTTCGACTCAAGAAGCGTTTGGGCGCTTTCTATCCGACCTTGCGCGCAGACACCCTGATTTGGCAGACCGCGTTGTCACTTCATCTCCGGATGTTACGGTTTCGACGGGCCTTGGGTCATGGCTAAACCGACGAGCGATTTTTGGTCGTCACGATCAAGGCGACCATTTCAAAGACGAGCGAATTTTATCGGCGCTGAACTGGAAGATGTCGACACAGGGGCAACATATTGAACTGGGCATTGCGGAAAATAATCTGTTTTTGCTGCTTGCGGCGCTTGGGTTGAGCGCGCCCTTGTTTGGCGAGCGACTACTACCAATAGGAACGGTTTATGACCCATTTATTAGCCGTGGTCTCGATGCCTTCAACTATGCCTGCTATCAGGATGCACGGTTCATTGTGGTTGGTACGCCGTCAGGGATATCACTGGCGGCCGAGGGAGGTGCGCATCAGTCGGTGTACGAGCCATTAATTGGTTTGGCACAACCTGGCCTGACGGCCTTCGAACCGACTTATGCCGATGAACTGTGTGAAATGCTGCGATGGAGTTTTGAACATTTGCAGGCAGACGACGGAGGTGCCGTCTATTTGCGTTTGTCGACACGACCGATTATGCAGCCGGCACGAGAGTTTACGGACGCGCTAGCGAGAGATGTTATTGAAGGAGGATACTGGCTGGTTCCTCCCGGGAATAACACGACACTGGCGATTGTCGCATCAGGCGCGGTGTTACCAGAAGCGATTGATGCACACCAGCAGATAACTGAGGATGTGTCGGACGCAGGATTGCTTGTAATCACGTCAGTGGACCGTCTGTATCGTGGTTGGACTGACAGTTATCGAGGTCCTCTGGATCGGCAAACCTCGCATGTCTCTCGCTTGCTTGAGATGCTTCCTGCGAGTGCAGGTCTTGTTACAGTGATAGATGGCCATCCGTCGACGTTATCTTGGTTGGCGTCAGTTCGGCCTCATCGTGTTGTGCCACTTGGCGTAGACCGATTTGGCCAATCAGGTGATTTACCAGACCTCTATCGGGAGTATGGCCTTGACGCGGAGGCGATGGTTTCCGCGGCTGCACGTCTGCTTGTTGACGGATAATTACCAATCATGTCGAGTGAGATCATCCTTCCTGAATTGGCTGAATCGATGACTTCGGCCACCTTAATCACGTGGCTCAAGCAACCTGGGGATTCTGTGCGGTCTGGTGAACCAGTTGCAGAGGTCGAAACAGATAAAACGACCGTTGAAATTGAAGCGCCGACAGACGGAATTCTCGACCGGATACAGGTCGCAGCCGGAACAGAAGATGTCGCAGTCGGCACGGTATTGGCGGTGCTGAGGGATATTGATGGAGAAGAGCAAGATACGCCAGTAGATGACGGTGTTTTTCGGTCGGGCGTGTCGGATTCCGGACAGGCCGTAATGATGGAAGTACGGTTACCCGAAATGGCGGAATCTATGGCTGTGGCCACGGTCACGACATGGCTTCGGCAGCCTGGTCAGGCGGTTCGCGCCGGTGATCCGATTGCTGAAATAGAGACTGATAAGACAACCGTTGAACTTGAATCCCCTGCTGACGGCATTCTTGATGTGATTCATGTTTCGGCGGGTACTGAGGATGTGCCCGTTGGCACCGTGTTGGCGACGTTACGGTTATCCGGAGACGGTGGCGTCGCCACCGTCATCAGAGAGAGTGGCTTGGTGCAAGACAACCCCAACTCTGACGTTGCTGCGGAGTTTCCAGCTAAGCCAATGGCGCCAGAGTTAAAAAACAAGGATGAGGTTTTGGCCTCAGAGGCGATCGAAGCGACACCTTTGGCGCGGCAGATGTCCGCATTAGCCGGTCTCAATTTGGCGAGCATCAGTGGTACGGGGCCAGCAGGGAAAATTGAAAAAGCGGATATCGAACGGCAGCTGAGGGGTGGAGCAGCATCTCGAGGGTCAACGGAACCCGTATCGGATTCAGCGCATGCCGATGAGCCACTCACTGCGATGCGACGCGTGACTGCCGATCGGATGACGATGTCCAAGCAGACAGTGCCGCACTTTTATCTTGAGTTGTCATGTTCTGTTGAGCATCTGGTTGTGCTCCGGAAACGTGCAAATGCTGTTGCAGGTGCTCTTCCCATTACGGTTAATGATCTCCTCGTACGGGCGTCTGGGCTAGCGCTCGCTAAGGTTCCGCAAGCCAATTCAGCATGGACGGGTGATGCGGTTCGGGTATTCGAAACGGTGGATGTCGCGGTCGCGGTGTCGACACCATCAGGTCTTGTGACACCCGTTGTCCGAGCAGCCGAGACAAAGGCCGTGCAGACGATAGCTGCTGAACTCAGGGACCTTGCCACCCGCGCACGAAAAGGGCAGTTGAAGCCCGATGACTACACTGGGGGTACCTGCACGATTTCGAATCTTGGAATGTTTGGAGTTTCGAGTCTTTTTGCCATTCTGAATCCTCCCCAGAGTTGCATTCTTGGGTTTGGTGCCATTGAACAGAGACCCGTTGTGCGCGACCAGAAGGTTGTTGTCGAATCAATGATGACGGTCACACTGTCGGCGGACCACCGTGCAATTGACGGGGAAACTGGTGCGGAACTGCTTCAGGCGCTTAAGGGATTGCTCGAAGGTCCAGGGGCACTATTCGAGTGATGGTCCGAAGCGCATTCTTCAGTCGAAGGGGAAGCACCCTAAGGGTCTCGAAATACTCGTAGGGTATGCTTGCCCCCCATGTCTGCGACTTTTTCGACGTTTGCCTCCGCTGTTCAGGGAGAGACGGCCTTTACTGTTTTAGCGGTTGCCAAGCGTTTAATTGCATCAGGGAAAAACATTGTCGAACTTGAAGTTGGCGATAGTCCTTTTCCAACATCGCCAGAAGGATTTGACGGTGGTATCCGAGCGCTAACAGAGGGGCAGACTCATTACGGACCGTCAGCCGGTCTTCCGGAATTTCGTTCGACGGCTGCCGAGTATGTCAACCAGCAGTACAACCTGTCCGTGTCGGCTGATAATATCGTCGTGGGTCCGGGCGCAAAGGTGTTTGAGCAGTTCTTCTGTGAAGCGTTTGTTGACTCCGGTGACGGGGTACTTGTTTTTAGCCCACACTTCCCGACTTATGCAGCCAATATCCATCGTCGCGGTGGAAGAATGGTTATCTCGAAATTACGTGCGTCACACGACTTTCGTCCGAGTCTCGATGATGTTGAACGCTTTCTCACGCACGACTCAAAACCAAAGGCTATTTTTCTTAATAGTCCGCACAATCCCACTGGGGGTGTAGCCACCTTGGAAGATCTCGAGGCGTTGGCATCGCTCATTCGAGGTAGAAATATCGCCGTGTTTAGTGACGAGCCGTACGATGCGATGATTTGGCAGGGTCGGCACCATACGCTCCTTGCACAGCCAGGCATGTTTGATCAGTGCGTAGCCGCCTATACGTTTAGCAAGTCATTCAGTATGAGTGGATGGCGGTTGGGCTATGGGGTGTCGAGTGCGGCCACGGTCGAGATTCTGACCACATTAGCGAATACCTCACTGTCGTGCGTGCCGCCATTTACGCAATATGCCGGGATCGCTGCGATGTTGGGCGATGGGGCTGTCCGCGACGAAAGGATGGCTGATTTTCGCCGCAAAGTAACGCTGCTCGTTACAGCACTTAATCAACTGGACGATCTCTCGTGCATGATGCCCAAGGGGACGTTTTATGTGTTTCCGTCCGTTAAGGTCATTTGCAATCGATACAGAATCACCTCGCATGGGCTGGCGCTCTTTTTGTTAGAAGCTGCTGATGATGATTACGGTGTGGCCTGCCTTGGAGGAGAATGCTTCGGAGAGGCTGGAGGTGGGTTCCTGCGTCTCAGTTGCGCAGAACCCGACTCGCGCTTACAGGAAGCAATAACGTTTATTGGTGACGCTGTGAAAAGAGTAACGCGTATTGAGAAGTATTTAGAGTCGCACCCCGAGTACAGACTTTCGTCACCCTACGCAGCGGATTAAGTGCGTGCTTCGACCGGATACGAACCTGTCAAATTGACTGACTGAGGTTTGCTACGGAAAAACGAAGGACGAGTGCTACTAGCCTGAATCTACGGTTGTAACACTCGCCCCACGAGGGTTTAGTTTATGGAAGGCCTTCGGCCTTCTTCATGAGATTTGCGTGCGTTGTAGCGACTGCAAGCCCGCCTTCACCTTCTTGCCAGCCAGTTCGGCCGTCTCCGTTGGCATCGGTTCCTGGCAGTAGCTGTTGTGCGAGCGTGTTGAGTTCGGCTACCAAGCTTGATGCAGCTGACGCTGAGTTGGCCATGGCGATTTTCTTGGCAAGCGCCACAATCTCGTCAGCACGTGCAACGGTATTACGCGCTGATGTAGCGACGTGAGTTGCATGTGTCTTAATTGCGTCAGAGGCCCCGTCGGTGTTGGCAGCGGCTTGGATATGTTTCGCTGCGCCTTCCGCACCCTGTTTCACGCCGTAGCCTTTGCCGGGACCATTTTCGATCTGGGTCGGGTCGACAGCGTGCAGAACGTGCGCGGTATGCCGCTTCATCGCGTCAAGATTACTGGGATCCTTTGCCGCAAGTGATGCGTGCTGTGCGGCGACCCCGGCTTCTTCAACAGCCGCGGGTAGTAGTCCGACACCGTCAGGTGTGTCATTCCACGCATCCATTACATGGCCGATGTGGTTGTGTCCTGCACCTTGTTCGGCGCCGAGATGTGCACCCAAAATGAGCGCGATGATTGCGATAGTGCTGAGACTAGCTATACGTCGCATCGGGATCCCCCTGGAAATTAGCTATATCCGGTGGTTGCCAGTTTTCTAACAAACAGTATGACCTAGCTTATATACCGCGGGTTAGGGTGATCCGACAAGTATTGCTCTGGCCGGAATTCCCTGAGGAGTCATCGGCTTATTGGCAGAAGCCTTAGATAGCGTCAAATAGAACCTCCATCGGGACTGATACAGTCAGTCCCCCGGCAGTCTTGAAAACCAAGCGTTTATTTGGGCTTGGTCCAACGAAACGCCGAAACAGCTTGATCGTTATCAACGGCAAAGGATGCACCGTTCGGCAAAAAGCGAAGAGGTTCAATCGGAGAATAATTCGACGCTAGTCGAGGTCTATGGGCAATACTGCTTGTCGACCTTCTCCTCCGGTGACAACAAGCGAATACGTGCCGGAGTCCCAACGTCCAGTTGGTGAAGAGAAAAATAGGTCACCCCAAGCCACACGATGTTGATCGGTATCGAAGAGTGTGTCGGCAATGCCATCGAATGGACTAACAAAAAACCGGAATCGGCGAGCTCGTTGCCGAACGATGTAGGTGCCAATTCCGTGACGGGTGGTCGTTGCTGCCTGTACCAAGAGTCTGGTCCGCTGATGGTCTTGGGCAAACGAGCGTTGTGAGGCCAGGGGGATTTCTCTGCCGTCAGGATGCACGAGGTGGATACTGTCGCGCTCAATCGTCATCACATCGGCGGAAGTAATGGCAGTTTCAATTAGTAGCCACCGCGAGTCGTGGTGGCGTTGCGAGTAATAGTAAGCGGCGACAACTTGTAACTGGCTATCCATATATTCGATAGCGGCGCGTCCACGGTCTTCTGTATTCGGAAAGAGCTCTCGGGTTGTCCGAATATCGCGTTGTATCGCTAGTGCGGTCGAGACGGCGCTGACGAGTAGGATCGTCGTTGCAAATCTGTTGCATTTCTTACGCACGGAAACACCGTGTGCACAGTACCACGGCTTTGGCTGTTTCGTGACAAGCAAGATGTTCTTGAAAAGTCTGATAGGTTTTACAATGGTTATGTTTAGAGAACCCAAGATCGTATCTGGTTGAGAACCTTATCGGTAATGACGTTCTCTCCAGCAATGACGGCCTGAGTTAGCGAATCTCGAGGTGCCCGAAGAACCGTCGTGCCGTCGAGTGTAGGTCGTACGTAGACGCAGTTAGGCTCATCTGCACATTGCGGACGTGCACCGTGAGTGCGACAATCCGACGCAATGATGTGAGTAGCGTTCAGGTCTGATGACTTAGCAAAAGAAATCGGTAAAGCGTCACTGAGACCGCCGTCCGTAAAATCGCAGCGCTGTCCTTCGAATTCGACTGGTTGTGGTGGAAACATACTGGGAATTGATGCGCTTGTTGCTACCGCGTTGTAGAGTGAAATATTACCGTGCGACCCAGTTGTCAAGTAGCGAGGGCAGTTGTGGGTCAGGTCATGGCAGACAATCCCGATGGATCGAACGCCGTGGTGAAGTTGGTCAAAACGACTCGACTCGAGTTGCTTGAGTCGAGTCGGAATAACGCCGGCAAAGGGTTCAAAAAACCATCGGAGTCGACGATAAGTGCGCAAGTTCAAGCTGTGTGCGACTATATGCCGTCCCTTAAAAAACTTGGCTTCACCAATTAGTTCTTCGGTGCGTAACCCCACAGCCGCGTAGTACGCAGCAATCACAGCGCCGGCGCTCACGCCCACAATGCTATCGAGTGGAATATTTGCCGCCGTGAGACGACGGAGGACTCCGAGATGTGCCGCGCCACGAAGACCACCGGCTGAGAGTACGAGGCTAAGGCGGGGCAAGCAAGGCACCTACGAATCTGGGAAATAGTTCGGACAACAACCGCGACGTATCAGATATTACTGGATGCCGCCGATATGGTGACCAGTGTTCTTCACTTTGATTTAGTTCAGTCGCCGTCGGTGACGACTTCGACTTGTGCGGCAACGAATTCAGCCGCGTCGCCAATCGAATCGCCAGCCTTTTGTATGTTTTGTTTCACGGTTGGCCCGTGTTCCTGAACCTTTCCTGCAAGCCAAGCGCGTGTGTCCGACCCTGCGGCTGGTGCGACCAACAGGCCAACGCCGACCCCGACGAGTCCCGCGAGAAGTGCCACAACTGACACTCCGAACAAGCGTCTCAAGATAGTCATCATTGCTAAATGCTATCGGTCGGTAGTCCCTGGTCCGACAGAGTAGCGAGCGATCATTCCTATATGCTTAAGAGATAAAAGTTCGGTAACCACGTCATGATGACCAGACTAAGCCATTATTGGATTATCCTGCCGATTGTTGCTTCGATGGCTACTGATTGTAAGGAGTCGCCACGCGGAGTACAGCCAACACAAATTGTCACAGCAGAATTCCGCCTCCGTAGCCAGTCCGCGTCCATTCCGCCGGCCGGCAGCCAACGAGCTTTCCAGGATTGTCTGACACGGATGAAATCTGAGACCAACGTTGTACCGAGTTGGAGGAGCGGTGCTGAGGGATTGGACGTGGTCACACTGACAGAATCAGCGCCGAACGTTTTCACGATGCAATTTAATGACATCCCGGTCGACATCGCGAACACGATGACTGTTCGGGATGTTAATGAATGTCGTCGTAATCCTGACGGCGATGCCAGCGTGGTTACGGGAGTGACCATCAATGGCACTCCTATCCAGCGAGTCTTACCGGGGACGCGTATCCTGACATTCGTTCTTGAAGCCGATGGTACGGTGTTGTCACCCCCTGCCGGCGGCACATTGATTCAGTAGAGTGACTGGTTCACATATGCGCGCTATTACCGCGTTCGTGACCGTGTTGGTCTTAGTCAGCATAGGACCGGTCTGGGTATCGGCACAAGCGGTCGATGGAGAAGTGTTCCGTGCGATTCGGGAAGAAGGTTTCGAGCGGTCGCAGGCTATGGAGACAGTTAGTTGGCTTAGTGACGTATTTGGACCGCGTGTAACGGGCACGCCTTCTATCGAGGCAGCAAAGGATTGGGCCGCGGATCGGATGAGAGGATGGGGTCTGCGTGTCTATGAGGAACGGTTCCCATATGGTCGTGGCTGGTCGTTGGAGCGTTTTCATGCTCACTTGGTCGCGCCACAAATCATGCCAATCATTGGGTACCCGCGGGCGTGGACAACAAGTACCGACGGCGTTGTAACAGCAGATGTCGTTCGGGTCGTGATCTCATCACGTGATGATTTGGATCAATACCGAGGCACGCTGAGCGGAAAGATCGTTTTGACACACCCGGCGCGGCGTGTCGAGATGCTCGAAGGTGATTTGGTATTGCGACTGGATGATGAATTACTGACTGACGTTTCGCAGTTACCTAGGGGGACTTCACAGCAGAAGGGAAGCGGTGGTACAGGAACCAAACTTGATGATTACGTCAATCAGTTTTTCCTTGAAGAAGGCGTGGTGGCTGTCTTGGATCGTGGAAGTGACGTGTCGCTTGTCGGAGGTGCTCCCTTGGATAGTGACTTGGTCTGGCCGACGCAACGCACCGACGGTGGGACAATATTCGTTGGAACCGGCGGCTCACGAGCGGTCGAAGCTGTTGATGTTGTTCCTTCAGCAACGATTGCCGTTGAACATTACAACCGCTTGGTAAGACTGCTCAACCACAATGTGCCAGTAAGCGTGGAGATCAATATTCAGACTCGTTTCCATGAAGAAACCCAGCCGAATGGGTTCAATTTAATCGCTGAATTTCCAGGCACGGACCTCGCTGACGAAGTAGTGATTCTCGGCGCTCACTTTGATTCAACGCACGCGGCAACCGGCGCCACAGACAATGCAGTTGGGGTCGCCGCCATAATGGAAGCCGTGCGCATTTTACAGACGCTTGATGTGCGACCAAGACGAACTATTCGCGTGGCGTTGTGGGGTGGCGAGGAAGAAGGCTTGCTCGGGTCGCGTGCGTACGTTAAGCGTCACTTTGGTGATGCGAAAAGCCAACTACTGAAATCAGGTCACGAGATTGTATCGGCGTACTACAACATTGATAACGGAACCGGTCGTATCCGCGGTGTTTGGTTGCAGGGGAATGATGCTGTCGAGCCAATTTTTCGACGCTGGATGGGTGAGTTAAGTGACCTTGGGGTGACAACTATTGGTCGGCGGTCAATACGTGGTACGGATCATGTGCCGTTTGACGAAGTCGGGTTACCTGGTTTTCAGTTTATTCAGGATCGACTCGAATACAACTCACGCACGCACCACTCCAATATGGATGTTTTCGATCGTGTACAAAGTGAGGATTTACGCCAGATGGCTGTTGTGACGGCGATCTTTGCTTATCGTACTGCTATGCGTGATGAGTCCTTACCGCGCAAAGACTGAGATAGACTCGAGCCGTAGGATCTGGATTTGGATAGGAGGAAGCGATCGATGACACGGAACTGGCTGAGTGCATTCGTAGTGAGTACGACAATTGGCTTGGTTGGTTGTGGCGGCGGGGGTGCCGGGGATTCGGGCAGTTCTCCCGAGGCCTCCTTGGATACGGCTGCTGCCGATTTACCAGTCATTGCGCTCGACGATGTAAAACCGAGCCAGAGTGGATCTGTATGGCAGGAGATTGCTAATACCTCGATCTCCATTACCTACGATCGACCTGTCGCGCGGGGCCGAGAACTGTTTGGTGGGATTGTTCCGTTTGGAGAAATATGGAATCCCGGTGCGAACGATGCGACAGCCATCGAGTTTAGCCGTGATGTGACCATTAATGGCAATGCGTTAGCTGCCGGGAAATATAGCCTGTGGGCCATTCCCGATCCCAATCGCTGGACCATCATCTTTAACTCC
>DTWD01000148.1 GCA_012963185.1 Acidobacteriota bacterium | reverse complement strand
TCCAATATGGTCGACGCCGCTTCCGACACTGGGACCGGTCGGTTCGCGCTCAAAAAAGATAATGTAGGTATTCCCAATCTGGCAGGCATCCGGGCGGCCGTAATCGGTGCATCCCATGTGTGTCATGTACCACTCTTTTGCTTCCGCCCGTGAAGGTGCAACAAGGTGGACATGGTGGTAATCGGTTGCGGTCGCGATGGCCGGGGATCCGACGAGGGCCACTAAAAACGCGCTGAGTGCGAACAATCTGCCTGTCATTGGAAGTCCTTCCTCATGCATATGTACTGGCAGTCGCTCGGTGGCGGAGCGACAAGTATCTGGCGATTATAGCGACCTCTTGCCAGACGGTCCTATCGATATGTTCTATGCCAGGGTAGAGGTGGGATTGGATGGCCGTAGGATAGTGGCGCGGGTCGGCTGGATTAACCACGCGACGCCGACAATTCTTCCTGCAAATAGGGCAACGCTGGCGGCGACTGCGCCGACCATATCCAGACTGTTGATGGTCAGCGTCAGCACACCGGTCACGGTGAGTAATTCTGCCACTGTGGCCCAGGTAATCGTTTGTGTGCGATGAGCGTGCACCAACACAGCGCGCATGAAATGTAAGGCAACAGACATAACGGGAAAGCACGCGAGAATCTGAATGGGTAGCGTCGCAACAGTCGTCAGAGACATAGTCAGGCCGGAAATGTCGTGAAACCAGATGACGGAAAGAGGTGTGAACGCAATCGCAGAGAGCCCCACTGCTGAGATGACTGCGAGCCCATAGGCGAAGTTTCGAAGTTTCTCGAAATGTTCGCGCCGGTGACCTAAAAGTGCAATCGTAACTTCCAGATAAGAGAGACCAATGGAGCGAAAAATAAATGTCAACCCATGGATGACTGGCAAGACCGCGAGAGATTCGAGCGCAAACCTTGCCTGCCCCATAAAAAAGGTCACGATGGGTTGAATCGCGAGCGCAATGAAAGACGTTAATGCGAGGGGGACGTAGAAGCGAAGAAGTGCCGGTAATGTCAATGTCGCCATGCGTTCGGGTTGACGTGGTTGCTTCAGTAGCTTCGGTACGATTTGTCGTGTCATTACACGACTCGTGATGGCTTCGACAACGACTGCGACAGAAAGTGCGAGGGCCCCGATGTATGCGCCTGCCAATGCAGAGAAGCGAAATGCGAGAAAGGCCGTTGTTGACATAGACACGAGGCGGATGACCGTTCCGTAGGCGACCCAGTGCGTTAGGTTTTGCGTAATGAGTAAGCCTTGTCTGAAACGGCGGTAGGCGATGGCTGCCGGCCAAGGTAGCAGGAGGGTGAGGCTGCCGTGTGTTAAGTGCGTGACGTCTGGAGGTAACGCCAACTGCTGACTGATTCCAGCAAAGACGGATGGAATAAGCACAATAAGCTGTATACCAGTGAGGAGAATGGCAAGGCCATACGAGAAGCGCCGTAATGCACGGTAGCTCGGACCGTCCTCAACAAGCGCGGTTGAGGCACTCATGAGCATGATTACCGGCGATTCAATGATGATGGCAAAGGCGAAAGTCACACCAAAAGCGGCCAGATTAACTGTTGCGTCCGGCAGTCTTGCCATGATCGCGGCGAGGTAGGGGCCTTCCACCGCCATCATGAACCAGGTGCCAGCCAGTGGCAGCCAAAAGCGCAGAATTCTTTTATAAGTCAATACGTTTTAAGGCTTTATTCTGTTGAAGCTGTCGTTTCTCTAGGAATACCGAATACCGAAAATGAGATTAAATCTCATTTTCGTTGACCGACCAATTCGGTCGGATATATATTGTGCTCCTCAAAGTGAGACGCAGTCTCATTTTGAGGTGTAGGCTGACGGTCTGAATGCAATCGAATTCCAGACCAACACCGACAGTCACGAAAAGTAAAAGCGGCCTGCCTCGTGCCGGAACACGAGACAGGCCGTGAGCGTTTTCGCTCTCAGTCGCCTGAGGACAGGTTTCGAAAGACGTTATGTCCGGAAGCATTCTATGAGTGGGTGTGACCTTGTGCAACTAACAGGCTTAACACGTTAAAGAGAAGAAGTCTGGCATGAGGTTGTTAATGAGTGATTTGCTGATGAAGCAGATTAAATTTGTTTTAGCTTTCGGTATCGCCGTTGCTTGGGTTAGTTCTAATACTGTTTCAGCGCAGGTCTTGAACTCGTTTGTCGAACGAGCGAAGGCGCAAGGCGGGCCGTTAGCTTCTGTCCAAGAAGAAGCCGTTACGGACGCAGACGCGACAGAGGAAGAGACCGAAGAAGCGCAAGACGATAATGATGATCTTGCGCGTCGCATCGATCTTTTGGCCGAAGAGTTAGAGCGTCTTCGTAGTGGAGAAGACGGTCGTGAACTGAGCGATGATGATGCGCGGGCCAGAGGGTTGGCGCCATCGGCGGCGGCCGTCTACCGGTCTAATCGTGGTTTGTCGATCGCTGGGTATGGAGAGTTTCTCTATGAGAATTACGCGAAGACTAAACAGAATGGGTCGGCAGGCAAGGGGGACACGTTTGATGCCCTGCGGGCCATCGTGTATGTCGGGTATCGCTTCAGTGATAAGTTCGTTTTAAACACTGAGATTGAGATTGAACACGCCAAAGAAGCGTATCTGGAGTTTGCCTACGTTGATTATGCGGCGACGGAAAATTTTGGTGTTCGTGGTGGTTTGTTACTTGTTCCCATGGGATTGGTGAACGAGTTCCATGAACCGACCGTGTTTATGGGAACCGAGCGACCGTTTACGGAAAACAAAATCATCCCATCCACGTGGCGTGAAAATGGTGCGGGTATTTACGGTGCGTGGGACAAGGTGTCCTTCCGGTTGTATGCCGTGAATGGTTTTAATGGTGCGAAATTTTCGTCGGGTGGATTGCGCGGTGGACGACAAAAGGGCGGAAAAGCCAAAGCTGAAAACTTTGCATACACCGGTCGGTTGGATGTTACGCCTACGCCGGGTGTCTTCTTTGGCGGAAGTTTCTACAGTGGCGGTTCTGCGCAGGGTAGCCTCGGGTCTGGAAAAAACATGGGTACGAGAATTGTCGATTTCCACGGTCAGGCCCAGGTGCGTGGGTTTGATTTTCGTGGTCTTTGGGCGAATGCCAGC
>DTWD01000147.1 GCA_012963185.1 Acidobacteriota bacterium | reverse complement strand
CCTCACATTTTATGTCGGCCTTCCCAATTGGAATTGCGTATGGCGATTCCGGGACTGGTGCCGGTTGTCCCAAATACAGCAGTTTTTGTTCGAGAAAGATAACCGGATTGTCATCGCGAATTGCAGCAGTGAGCAGACCCTTTGCGTCATACGGTGTGGACGGGGCTAGCACTACCAAACCGGGTATGTGGGTGAACCACGCTTCCAGACTTTGGCTATGCTGTGCGGCAAGCCGTATACCACCGCCCTGCGGCCCACGAACCACTAATGGAACGTTTGGTCCGCCGCCTAGCATGTAGCGAAATTTTGCGGCCTGATTAACGAGCATATCCATGGTTAATGCTACGAAATCAAATATTTGGATTTCAACTATTGGGCGCATGCCAGCTACTGCAGCACCAACGCCGCAGCCGACAAATGTTGCTTCTGAAATTGGTGTGTCACGGACTCGATCACCGCCGAAGGATTCGAATAATCCTTTTGATACCTGGAATATACCGCCAGTTTCAGCGACGTCCTCGCCCATCAAGATGACCCGTTCATCTCGGTCCATTTCTTGGTGCATGGCTTCATTTAATGCTTCGTTATAGTGGAGTTCCCGCGTCACTCCCTTTATGCCTGGTTCTTCGTGCTGAATGTGTGGGGCGTAGACTGCGCCTTCCATTATCTGGACAGTGGGTTGGGGACTACTGGTTCCAAATTCCACCGCGGTTGCTAATTCACTGTCTACATTGTTGCCTATTTCCGCGATCCGTTTTTCCGTGACTACCTTGTCGGAGACAAGCATCTCTTCCATGCGGGCTATAGGGTCGCGTTCCATCCACTTGTCGAATTCTTCTTTAGGCCGGGGATCACGTAAATTTGCGCGCATGGAGTGTTGCCCCCAGCGATATGTCATAGCCTCAATTAGGGTGGGTCCTTCACCGGCACGAGCTCGTTCAACAGCCTCCCGAACCACCAAATAAACTTCGGCAACGTCGTTTCCGTCAATGGTCATGCTTGGGATTCCATAAGCATCACCGCGCATCGCAACTTGGGGGACTGCTGTCGTAGCTTTGTAGGATGTGCTAAGAGCATATTGGTTGTTTTCGCAGACAAAGATCAGAGGCAGGCTCCATACTGCTGCTAAGTTCATAGATTCGTGAAAGACGCCCTGATTGTTGGCGCCGTCACCAAAAAAAGTTACGGCAACATGATTCTCTCCGCGCAATTTATTCGCCAGAGCGGCGCCAGTTGCTAACGGCATTCCGGCGCCGACAATGCCGTTCGCTCCTAGTATGTTAAGTTCCATGTCCGCGATATGCATGGATCCGCCAAGTCCGCGACAATATCCTGTTTCGCGACCCATAAACTCGGCCATCATGCGATCAACCTTGGCCCCCTTAGCGATGCAATGGCCATGCCCCCGATGGTAACTGGCGATGAAGTCCTCGTTGCGCAAATTGGCACAAACCGCGGAGGCAATAGCTTCTTGCCCCATATAGCTATGAGCTGTTCCCTTAATCACACCATCGTTAAAAAGTTCGCTAGTGCGTTGCTCAAATGCTCTGATACGACGCATGGTGGTGTAAAGCTCTTCAAGCGTCTCCGTCGGAAGCTGTGTATTTTTGGACAATGTCTTGCGACTTTGTTGGTGCGAACTTTGATCGGAGGATACGTTTTGATTAGCGGTAGTCATGATAATCGTGGTCGACGGTGGTCCGTCGCCTCCCATACCTATGCGGCTCTAGGTACTGTACCACAATCGTTGGCTCACTAGACAGACGCAGAGTTTCGCGCATGGAAAGTAGTCCAGGTCACGCCGCGGTTTTGTGTTTCGTGAAATGAAAAGGAAGCTAAAACAGTCAAGGGCGGTCACGGCAGAGGTTTGCCGTTATTTTCTGAGATTTGTGCCTTAACACGGTATCGATTCGCTTATTACAGTGGTGTCACTTAGATATTAAACCGGCTTGGAAAAATCCCAAGATCTCCCTGGCGCGGCAGATAGTCTTCAT
>DTWD01000146.1 GCA_012963185.1 Acidobacteriota bacterium | reverse complement strand
GAGGGATATCGGGTTTGATTGTGCTGACTGTTCGAGTCAATTCATCGAGCGATGGGGCTCGAGGGTTGTCGATTGTTGTACAGACAATGTGCGTTATCGCTTTGTCCAGAGCCCGCAGGATACCCGGGATGTCTTTGTCACGAAGAGCACTGAAAACGAAGGGTAAACCTTGAGGGCGCCACTGGTTGATGTACGCGCCGAGTTTGGCCGCTGCTGCAACGTTATGTGCTGGATCGAGCAGCACCTTTCTTTTCGGTGAAACGTTAACGAGTTCAAGACGACCTGGCCATCGCACATCAGTGATGGCATCAATAATTGCTTTAGTAGGTATCTCTAACCTGGAAACTGACAACTCTTCCAGTAAGCGGATGGCGACTACAGCGTTGTTAATTTGATGGTGGCCGCGGAGTGATAATCGCAAGGGACCATAGCACCGGTGAGGGGTCACTATTTGTTCGATGAACGTAATTCCATCATTCGTATGGGACACTACCTCGACGTCGAGGTTTGCTTGGATTAGGCGTGCATTTTGTTCGGTTGCTGTGGAACGTAGTACCTCAAGCGGTTGTTGCTTGTCTTCGGCCGTTACAACAAGGCTGTTTGGTTTGATTACGCCTGCCTTTTCGAATGCGATCTGTGCGAGTGTGTCACCAAGGAATTGTTGGTGATCGATATCAATGGATGGAATGGCGATGCCGATAGGCGTCACCATATTTGTAGCATCGAATCGACCACCCATTCCAACTTCGACAACTGCGACGTCGATGGAAGCCTGCTCGAATAGTAAGAAGGCTAAGGCTGTTGTTGCTTCGAAAAATGTTGGATGGTATTTGAGGTCGCCGTTGCGAACCGATGTCTCGACAGTTTCCCGAATCCGTTGTGCTCCGGCCGTAAGGGTGGTCGTATCAACACACTTGCCGTTAAGCATAAAGCGTTCATTAATGTCGACTAAGTGCGGAGAAGTGAATAAACCGACTCGAAGACCACTTGCGCGAAGTCCGTGTTCAACCATTGCCGCTACGGACCCTTTCCCGTTCGTGCCTGCTACGAGGATTGTGTGAAATGTCAGGTGAGGAGACCCTAGTGAGGCCACAAGGTGCCTTATGGTCTTTAACCCAAGTTTGATGCCGAACTGTTCAAGGCTAAAAAGATATGCAATCGGGTCTTGAGTTGGAATTAACATAAAAGGAAGTTATTGCACCGCTGACAGGGCACGGCTACTGGCCTGATGTTCGAGGGACATAGTAGCGGGTGCCTTGCCCTATCGTGCTTAGCTGTTTAATGAGGTCATCGACAGCTCTCTCGCCCCATTCAAGGTCGAAGTCCGAGGTTTCAACAACTAGCAATGGTGTTGCACTGTAATGGAAGAAGAAGTGATTATAGGCTTCATTGAGTTCGCTTAGGTACGCATCGTCGGGTGTGAGTTCATTAGGTGCCGAACTAGCCTCAGCCCTGTGTCTGAGCACATCAGTTGGCGTTTGTAGATATACAACGACATCTGGTGTGACTATGTCTTGTGAAAGGAGCTCAAAGAGCTTTTGGTAGATGAAAAGCTCATTGTCGTCTAAGTTCAGGTACGCGTATATTTTGTCTTTGTCAAAGAGATAGTCTGAAATTGTTAATTGCGCAAAGAGGTTCGCTTGTCTCAGCGCTGTTTGTTGACGATGACGACCAAGCAAGGAGAACAGTTGAGCTTGAAAAGCTGCTCCAGCCCGTCCGGCGTAAAAGTCTGGAAGGAAAGGATTCTCAGTCTCGTCAAGGATAACGCTCGCGTCCAGCCTTGCGGCGAGTTTTTGAGTGAGAGCGAATTTCCCTACGGCGATCGGACCCTCGACCGCGATGTAACGAAAATCCACGATGCGCCGAGTATAGTCAAAAATACACCTGCTATCATGGCGCCGTCCATGACTACCGCTGTGTCCCGTTACGGTCGATTACTACTGCTGAGGAGCTTTTTAGTGGTTAGTCTAAGCGGTTGTACATCCTCTGTTCCGCCGATTGCAGTGCCAGTAGCGCCATCGATCGATGACCAGATATCTTGGATCTTACGACTGGAAGATCAACGGAAACTAGCAGATCCGATTCCTGAGTCAGTTTTGCCGGATAATCAGGTTACTACTGACGATACCGTTGTTGAACCTCTAGAACCTGTACTCCGACCAGACCTTATTCTCCTTGCGACAGAGGGTTCGCCGTCTGTTAGACGACGTGCTGCACTTGCTCTAGGGCGTATTGGGGTATCTGGAGGCGTGGAGACACTGTCGTCACTGTTGAATGATTCTGAACCGGAAGTTCGTCAGATGGCGGCGTTTAGTCTTGGATTGACCGGCGATTCATCGGCAAAAGAGTCTTTACTTTCTGCGTTAGACGATGTTTCGCCAATCGTTCAGGGCCGTGCAGCACAGGCTCTTTCACAGATTGGGGATTCGGAGGCCGCTCCTGCAATAGGGAGAATGGTCAAGAGTTTCGTCACGTCTGCGTTTGAGGTTGACCCCGAAGATGTTTCCTACCCCCAAGCCGATGAGGTCGAGGCTTTTCGACTTGGAATTTATGCACTGGGTGAACTCAAAGCTTTTGACCTGCTGGCTGAAGCGGTGATCGGTGACGGTGGCCAGCCCATCTTATGGTGGTGGCCAGTGGCTTACGCGCTTGGTCGTACAGAGGACCCCCGTGCCCTGCCGGCCTTAGCGACACTGACTGGGGTCCAGGGAAGTGTTGGTGTTTCTATTGCAGCGCAGGCGCTCGGTGTTTTGGATGACGTTCGCGCTATCGCGCCGTTGACCGATTTGCTCGATTTTGACCGACGGGACCGCCCCGTCATCGTGAGTGCAATTCAGGCGTTAGGGAAAATGACTCTGCCTGAGGCGGCTACTGTTCTCGACAAGTTCGTACGTATCCGTTCGCTTGATAGACGACTTCGGTTGGAGGTTGTTGAGGCACTAACTCGTCATACCAGTGCTGATTCGGTTGAAGTGTTTATAGAATTGCTTGCTCACCCGTGGCCGCCGCTTCGCGCCGCAGCGCTGCGTGCACTCGCGCATACCGATCCGGAATCCTTTATGTTTGTGTTATCAGGCTTGGGGCCTGATCCTGACTGGCGTGTACGTTCTGCACTTGCCGAAGGGCTTCGCTGGGTTCGACCAGAGGCGGCGCGTTATCGATTGACAGTCATGCTTAACGACGGGGACCAACGGGTTATTCCGGAAGTGCTCAAATCATTGGTTGCAATAGATGAACCCGATTCTGCCGAGATTCTCCAAGAATATCTCCGGTCTTCTGATTTGGGTGTTCGTAAGATTGCAGCAAGTCTGCTAGGACAGCTATCAAGTGTCGGTGCTGAAAAAGTACTTATTGAAGCGTTCGGTAACGCTGCTCCTGATTCTTCCTATGTAGTTCGGGCTGCCGTAATGGACGCATTGGCTAATTACGGTATCGAAGTCGCTCATGACGCTCTCAGAGCGGGACTCAAGGATCCGGAGTGGGCAATTCGTCTACGGGCTGCGGAACATCTTGCGCGGCTTTTACCAGAGGGTTCTTTTGATGGCCCTAGTTCGGCTCAAGGGCTTCGTCGGGTTGACTATAGTGCGACGGACCTCGTCAATCCGAAAGTCTCGCCACATGCCTATATCGAGACTGATCACGGAACAATGGAAATAGAGTTGGCTGTAACCAATGCGACGTTGACTTCGGAGAACTTTATAACTTTAGCCAGTCAGGGTTACTACGATGGTCTGTCGTTTCATGAGGTCATCCCGAACTATGCGGTTCACACGGGTGATCCAAGGGGCGATAGAAATGGTGGGCCTGGTTACACATTGCGCGACGAATACAATCAGCTCCCCTTTCTGAGGGGCTCGGTCGGCATGGCACGTGACTGGCAGGATACTGCCGGGAGTCGATTCTTTATCACCCATTCACCACAACCACACCTCGATGGTCGGTACACGGTATTCGGCCATGTCGTAGATGGTATGGACGTGATCGACAAACTTGAGCCTGGCGACCGAATCGAGAGGATATACGTCTGGGATGGGGTCAGGCTACTTGGTGGGACTGACCCGGAGCCGTAACAAGCAAGCTTGTTCGGATATAGCAAAGAGAAAGGGGGGTCTTCAGGCCCCCCCTTTCTTGCGCAAAATCGCGCTTAGCGCTTCTTCGCGCCCTTTTTCTTGGTGGCCTTTTTCTTTGTAGCTGTGGTGGCCTTTTTCTTTGTAGCTTTTTTCTTGG
>DTWD01000145.1 GCA_012963185.1 Acidobacteriota bacterium | reverse complement strand
TGCCCCTTTTACGGATGAAGAAAAGGCGGCAATGGCGGCACTCGGACCGGCTCCGCCCAATGTTCAAGCGTTGACGAATCCGATTGAAAGTACCGGCGTGTCTATTGCGCGCGGCAAAGAACACTACGATAAATATTGCACCACCTGCCATGGTTTGCAGGGGGATGGCAATGGACCGGCTGCCCACGGCATCACGATATTCCCGCGTCAACTTTGGGTATGGAACAATACCGACTCTTCGGTGGACGGGTACCTGTTCTGGATGATCACCGAAGGGCGATCTGATATGCCGCCATGGGGTGTGATCTTGTCGGAAAACCAGCGTTGGGACGTTATTAACTATATCAAGACGCTGACAAAGCCTGAGTAGTGTGAGCCAGTTGGGTTGTCGTTCAATCCGATGAATGTAAACCAAGACATCGTTAAAAGAAGTTACCCAACGGATCACTTTGATCAGTTTCTGGAGGATTTTATAACAGAGATCCAAGCGCGAAATTACCGTATCACCCGGGTCAATCATATCGACAATATTTTTGATCGCGAGGAAGCGGGGATCGAAATTACAGCGCGATTTCGGCATTACAAAATCATAGAATTTTGCAACTTAAACAGCTGCAGTGAATTGATCTCAGGAGATCTCCTGTCGGGTGTTTTCATGCCCGTGCGCTTTGTCGTCTACCAGGTCGAAGAGGAGGAAAACGTAGCCCATGTCGCCTTCCTCGATCCGAACGCGTTTGCCCGTTTGTTCCATTCGCCTTCGCTGAGTCAGGTGGCGGAAGAATTATCGAGGGATATGACGGATGTACTCGCGGAAATGGCAATTTAATCTCGTTTTAGCAATCGCGGTGCTTTTCTTTGCCGCAATTTCTAACGCGCACGAGGCGCCAAAGTCGGAAAGGGAACCCCAGCAGGAGCAGAATTACCCTGGGGGAGACTTCATTCTGCAATCGCCAGATGGGCAGCTTTCTTTGCAGGATCTGCACGGAAAAGTGGTTTTGCTATTTTTTGGGTTTACCTCGTGCGCTGATGTTTGCCCCACGGCACTTGCCGTGATCTCGCGGGTGTTTTCGATGATGTCGCTCGAGGATCTGGAAAAAATCAGGGCACTTTTTGTAAGCCTGGATCCTGGAAAAGACACGTTTGAACTACTAAAACAATATACCGGGTACTTTCATCCGAATATTGTCGGTGTGACTCAGCGTCTGGAAAATGTTATTGAGATCTCAGAACGCTATGGAGTTCAGTATCAACGCAAAGACATGCCAGATTCAACATTGGGGTACGTGATCTACCATACGCCCGATATTTTGGTGGTAGATACGTGGGGTCGACTGCAGCAAAAGAGAATTCCTCCGCATGTCAAGGCAGAAGAGATTGCAGCGTACATCAAAGAACTTCTTCCTCATCAATAATTGCAGCATTAGTCTCGTTAGGTGGCTGGCGATCGGGCTGTGCCTAACAGGACTGGTTTCTGTAAGCTTGGCCTACGAACACCAAGAGTCGCTCGTTGACTTTGAGGAATACCGCGAAGATGTAATTGCTGATACCCAGAGTAGGGGGAAACCCTACTTTCTTCTTTTTTCAGCGGAGTGGTGCCACTGGTGTCATGAATTTTCTGAGCAGACGTTGACCCGGCAGGATGTAGCGGACTATCTCAACCGGCACTTTACGAACGTTTTCATTGATGTCGATATACAAGATACCACCTACGTGAAGTATCGTGCGGTCGGAGTCCCTTTTACCGTGTTTTTAAATCCCGACGGTTCTCTGTACTACAAGTATGGCGGCACTCTATATGGGGACGATTTTCTCGATGTGATCAAAGAAGTCTCGGTTAACGCGGGTCCCGGGAAGACGGCATTCGGCACTGAGAGTGCGGTCGTGAGTTATGAGCCTTCCTTGCGTTTGTCAGTGGACGATTTACTGGATTTCCCGATTAGTTTTCGGCGCGGTGTATTGGATAATGTTG
>DTWD01000144.1 GCA_012963185.1 Acidobacteriota bacterium | reverse complement strand
TGACGGTGATCGAGAACGACCGCGGACCCAATCAGCCCGGAGGTGGCTCGTTCAGCGCTGAAGTGTTCGAGCCGTCGGGCGGCCAAGTGCTGTCAGTGGGGCGATGGGATTCGCCCGGATCGGCTGGCCAGGTTACCTTTTCGGAGTTGCAAGTCGACTACGGCATGAACAAACAGTTGGAACTGGTAAAACGCATCCTGGAGGGAAAAAAGGTTCTGGCCCTGGATTACTCCAAACGTGCAGTTGACGTAGCGGGACCTGACGCCACGGACGTGTGGTTAAGCCAGGTGGCGCCGCGGCACTTCAAGCATTGCAACGTCTTGTTTGGTGACGGGAGCGTCGGCTCCTATTCCCCGACTGAGATTAGTCCTGATGTGTCCGCATTGGAGAAGCGGTTGTGGCTCATCGCCGAATAGAAGAGAGAACAATCACTGATCCCTGCCTGCGCCCACGCCATCTCTACTAGGTCGCGCTCGAAGGCTCCGTTCTTGTGCCGTTTTGTTTTGAGTCAGTTGGACGTTGAGCTTTAAGGATGTGCTAGAGTTTAGCACACTACCTGAAAGGAAGGCTCGATGTCGAAACGCAAGATTTTTACGCCTGATCAGAAAGTAGCGATTGTACGGCGGCATCTTTTGGAACAGGTGCCGGTTTCCGATCTGTGCGACCAATACGGGATCCATGCCACCCAGTACTACAACTGGCAAAAGCAGTTGTTCGAGAACGCGGCTTCAGCGTTCGAGCGTCGAACGAATAAAGCCAATAAGCGCCGTCAAGAGGATGCCGCGGGCCGGAAGATTTTCCAGCTCGAAGAGAAGCTGCAAAACAAGAACGAGGTGATCTCGGAATTGATGGAGGAAAACATCCGGGCAAAAAAAGCCAATGGGGAACGCTGAACGGGATTTGGGTTCCCCACCACACTCGAGACGGTGTGGTCGACTATGTGCGGTACTGGAAGGAACGAACAGAAATTCCCGCAAAGCAGCTGCTCCGCTGGATTGGCGTGCCTCAAGGGACGTTTTACAAATGGACGGGCCGCTACGGCAAAGCCAATGAGCACAACGGATGGATTCCCCGCGATCATTGGCTCGAGGGCTGGGAGAAACACGCGATCATCCAATTCCATCACCAGCGTCCTTTGGCGGGATATCGGTGTCTGACGTACATGATGCTCGATGCCGACGTGGTGGCCGTGAGTCCTTCCAGTGTTTATCGGGTGCTGAAGGAAGCGGGTCTGATGGAGCGTTGGAATCGCAGTCCCTCTGGAAAAGGTAAAGGCTTCGATCAACCGAAGTCTCCGCACAGCCATTGGCACATTGATATCGCGTACCTCAACATCTGCGGCACGTTTTATCATTTGATCAGTGTCTTGGATGGTTACAGCCGTTCGATCGTTCACTGGGAGATCCGCGAGTCGATGAAGGAGCTGGATGTGGAAATTGTCCTGCAACGTGCGCGGGAAGAATATCCCGACGCCACACCGCGGATCATTTCTGACAATGGTCCGCAGTTCGTGGCCAAGGAATTCAAACATTTCATCCGCATCAGCGGCATGACGCACGTGCGGACGAGTCCCTACTATCCGCAAAGCAACGGGAAGCTGGAGCGATATCATCGCACGGTCAAGAGTGAATGCATTCGACCTGGCACGCCGTTGTGCCTGGAAGATGCCCGTCGCATCGTGGCGGATTTCGTGCTGCGCTACAATGAGGAGCGTTTGCATTCATCGATCGGTTACGTGACGCCGTTGGACAAGTTGCTGGGGCGCGACGAAGCGATCTTCGCGGAGCGTGACCGGAAACTCGAAGCGGCTCGGGAAGAACGACGTCGACGTCGCAAGGCGGCGTGTTATAATAAGGACGCCTGTTCGGAGGATAGGGCTCTGCTGGCGAGCAACCCGAGCGCCGCGACAGGTCCGG
Organism: Acidobacteriota bacterium; assembly: GCA_012963185.1. The sequence goes on along the minus strand of DTWD01000144.1, from coordinate 232 downwards.
AAGCAAAGGTCGAGGGCGGCCTGGCGTCGCCCTCGACCGCTTCACCTTTGCTTTCGGTATAAAGCGAAAAACGCATCCGAGAAAAACTGCCTTTAGTCCATTTCAACTCGCTAACTCGAGAGCATCCAAACTCAACGTTCGGCTGAACCAGTACAAAAGACGGTCTACTGTGCCCTCTGTACTCTTCAGGAAAACCTTAAGGGCCGAGACTACTGTCGCTTCCGCCAAGCGT
>DTWD01000143.1 GCA_012963185.1 Acidobacteriota bacterium | reverse complement strand
CTGAAGTTACTGGTTTCAGTGATCTGACAAAGTTCGTCTTCAAAATGGCCGAACTTTGTCAGATCACTGAAACCAGTAACTTCAGTTCTCGGATCCCACCCAGCCTTTTCCGCCCAGCTCAACCAAAACGGACAGCCGGTAGCCGGATCAAAGTGCCAAGCCATGATCTCCTGAACCCATTTGTCGAGTCGCACTCGCGACCCCGCCACGTCGCTTTCACTAACAAGCAACTGGGTTTTCATCAACCACTGATCTTACACTAGTAGCTTGGTGGAGCGAGGCGGTCCCATCTCGATCGCGGGCGACGAACGACTCCTATTTGTCTCAGGGTCGCAGCAGAATGATCTTATTTAGAGGCGAATTCTTATCTTGACGAATACACAACATGGCCGGTCGCCCCGAAAATATTTGGACGAAGCGCTTCAGACGGGGACCCATGGATGCTCAGTCAACAGCTCAGGTTCGCGCGCGCCCAGGCCTACTGGATAATTGTGACCAGGGCGGCTTCCGTCAAATAACGATCATTTTGCAGGAACAGTGCCAAACGGTCACCGCTACCATGGGCGTCAAAGCAGAACCGAGTATTCGGCGGGCAAACCTGCTCGTCTCTGGGATTAACCTAGAAAAAAGCCGAGGGAAAGTGCTAATAGTTGGACTTTTCCGGCTGAAAGTAAACGGTGAAACCCGTCCCTGTGAACGGATGGACGAGGCCCTTCCCGGTTTACGTGCGGCGCTGGACTCGCACTGGGCTGGAGGTGTCTATGCCGAAGTCCTCTAATGACGCTGTGAACACCACGGGCGACCAAATCTTATGGGAGGAAGAAGACCTATAAGACATCGGCCTTAGCGGCAAAAATGAAATCGCTCTCCGTCAGACCGTCAATCTTATGCGTCCAAATTGTCACCTTCACTGTCCCCCACGTTAACAAAATGTCAGGGTGGTGATCCTGCTCCTCCGCCATCTCACCAATCTTGTTTGTAAAGTCGAGCGCCTCTCGGAAGTCTTGGAAACGATATTCCTTCTCAAGATGATGCCCATCAACGACCATCCATCCTGCGCTTAATTGATCTTGTAACGCAACAAGCTCGGGTCCTTTGAGTGGTGGAACACTGCCCCGGCACGGCACGCACTGCTTACTCGAAAGTTCACTCATCAAATCCTCGCCATCACACTTTTGACACTGCGGTTCACACAATCAATGGCACACTAGCGTATGATTTACCGCCTAGCCACCGAGGCTCCCAGATTAAATACTAAGAATATCTTGAGCCGAAGAGTCATAGTAGCCAACACTTCGTTAAGTAGTTGAAAAGTATTAAGTAAGCCGAGGTAGTCACCCAAATTTTTTCGATCCCTGGAGAAGCAATGGCCGAGAAAACCCCTCAAACATTACAAAACCACGCCAAAATGGTAGTCCCGTTCCACTACATACTCTTACCAATTCTATTGATCAACTTAATTCTGAGCATCTATCGCTTCGCTACCGCGTTCTCGTTCGAAACGGCTTGGCTGGTGTGGATGGCGGTAGCGTTGATCATGATCGCTTTGTTCGCACGGGTGTTCGCATTACAAGCGCAAGATCGGGTCATTCGCCTCGAGGAACGAATGCGGATGCAAACGCTTCTCCCAGACGAATTAAAACCGCGCATTCATGATTTTACGATGGACCAATTGGCCGCCCTCCGATTCGCCAGTGACAATGAACTACCGAATTTGGCACGAAAAGTCCTTGAGAATGGTATCGACGACCGTAAAACAATCAAACAGTTGATCGTCACATGGCGGGCG
>DTWD01000142.1 GCA_012963185.1 Acidobacteriota bacterium | reverse complement strand
TATGCTCGACGTCAACATATTCCGCACCCTCATCGACCGCCTCCAGAAGAATTCTTCGACGTTCCTCTTCCGACCCACCAAATTCACCACCTTCCCATTTCGGACGGCACGTCACGAGTACGGGCACCTGCCGACCCCTTAATGCAGCTCGCACGTCTGGGTCGAACGGGCTATCCAAACGCAGTTCAACGAGGTCTGCACCGTCCTGCTGGTCCCGCTTTTGGCACAGTTCTTCCATGGTCTCTGCGGTCACGGTTGCACACAACTGCGTCGTTTTCATCGGTACCCTAAAAAAAAAGCCTCTCCAGCACATATGCTGAAAAGGCCTCGGCGTTTGACGATATGGAACTAAGTCTACCTAATTGCCTCTTGAGCATCCGCAGCCCTACGGGAATACCACCAATACGCGGACGACCACATTGGCATCAGCTGCTGCGCGAGTGAAGATGGGGTAGAAAAATACATAGCGTTCGTCGAACGTAACAGACGTATCGTACACTGTCAACGCGACTCCTTGACCGATACACATTTCGTCCGATATAACCGGTGTTACGACCATTCCTTATGACTAAAACATTACAGATGCCAGGAACGCCATGCTTTCGAAGCACAATACTGAAATTTGTCATCGTCACCGGACTCGCGTGTGTCGCATTCGCGCCGGTGAGCCTACCTGCCGCCACGGAAACCATGCCACTGAGCGAAGTTCGGCCCGGAATGCAGGGCGTTGGCGTTACGGTATTTGAGGGCAATACGCGCTCAGAATTCGCTGTTCATATTCTTGGCGTCCTGACGAATGTGATGGGACCGCGACGAGACCTAATCGTCGCTCGATTGGAGGGCGGCCCCCTGGCCAATACCGGAGTCATCCAAGGGATGAGTGGAAGTCCTGTCTACATCGATAACCGTCTCGTCGGCGCGATCTCGTACTCACTTGGATCGTTTTCCAAAGACGCCATCGCAGGCATCACTCCTATCGAAGAGATGATCGAAACCGAATCGAACAGCACACAGAGATTGGCTCGCCGCAACCCCCAAATCCCCCTTGACTCGACACCAACAGAGATCTCCGCAAGGATGCGCGAGGCTTTTCAAACCCTTGAACCATTTGCTCACAATCCAGGTAATGTTTCCGTTTCAGGATTACCAAATGGTGAAGCCGGCCATCTAGCCACCATGCTTCGGCCGATTAGCACACCGATCGTCCTGAACGGATTTGTACCAGAAGTGCATAACATCTGGGCCTCCATGTTGAACCACGCAGGTTTCACCACCGCCGTTGGTGGTATAAGCAGCACCGGAATCACGCAATCAAACGGATCAACGAGCCTCCAACCTGGCGATTCCGTTGGAGTAATGCTCATGCGCGGCGACCTCACCATGGCCGGCACCGGCACTGTCACACTCGTAGAAAACGACCGCGTGTACGCGTTCGGACATTCTTTTTACAATCTCGGGTCTGCTCAATATCCGATGACCCGGGCTCGAGTGACCACCTTGTTGCCAAGTCTCGCCATTTCATCACGGATTGCAGAAATCGGAGAGATCCTCGGCACGATTGATCAAGATCGTTCCACGGGTATTTACGGTTCCATCGGTACTGAACCAGCGATGATTCCAGTTACGGTCACCCTTGACACACCAGATAAGTCTGCGAGCGAATCATTTCATTTCGAAATCATCGATAACGAATTGTTCTCGCCGCTTTTAACCTATACCGGTGTTCTGAACACACTTTTTTCCTGGACACAAGAAGTTGGTGCCGGCACCTACGACATCACCACTGTCGCACAAATACGCAACCACCCCCCCGTCTCTTTTCAGAATATGTTCACGGGTTCGACTGCGGCCATCAGTGCTGCACTATCGACGGCTACGCCACTCACTACTCTTCTGTCGAATGCATTCGATTCTGTGAGTGTCGAGAGGATTGACGTCGCGGTCACCGCTTACGAGACACCACGTATCGCGACTCTGCAAAGGGTCTGGGTTGATACAGACCAAGTTCGATCGGGAGAAACGATTTCGCTACATATCTTGTCTCGTTCTGATGACGGCAACGACCAGACGTATACGCTCGAACTTAACATTCCCCGCCATGTCACTGGTACGGTGGATTTATTGGTCGCAGACGCAGT
>DTWD01000141.1 GCA_012963185.1 Acidobacteriota bacterium | reverse complement strand
TCTTATTGCCGAACCTGGAACTACCACCGCGCTGGTTGGTTCCAGCGGGTCTGGTAAAAGTACACTTCTTAGTCTGATCATGGCATTTAACCGTCCGACATCTGGTCGTGTATTGGTGGATGGTCGTAACCTCGATCAAATCAGATTAAGTGACTATCGAGACTGCTTGGGGGTGGTGCTTCAGGAAAACTTTTTATTCGATGGCACGATTGCAGCGAATATCGCATTTGCGAATAGGAATGCGACTCTCGAGGAAATTCGTAACGCAAGTCGTATTGCTCATTGTGATGAGTTCATCGAACAATTTCAGGCTGGCTACGACACAATTGTTGGTGAACGTGGCGTGAAATTGTCTGGCGGTCAACGGCAACGAGTGGCAATAGCCAGGGCAATTCTTGCGGACCCGCGTCTTTTTATTCTTGACGAGGCAACTTCGAGTCTTGATAGTGAAAGCGAGTCACTCATTCAAGATGGATTAAGAGCGCTTTGTCAGGGGCGGACGACATTTGTTATTGCCCATCGCCTTTCTACGATAATAAGTGCTGACCAGATTCTAGTGCTCGAAGGTGGTGAGGTGATTGAAAGAGGTACTCACGCTCAACTTCTAGCGGAAAAAGGTCGATATACACAGTTGTATGAGAAGCAGTACGGGCTTGAGAGAAATCGATTTATCAACCCTGGTGAGGATTTCACCCCAGATCTGCAACGAGATGTAGAGAGGGTCTAGACGGTTCTAGGATTAAGGCGATGACAAAATGCGGTGTGCGCGGTCTAGTGACGATGAAACTTGTTACGCTGTTGCTGGTAGGCGTAGTGGTCGCACGGACCAGTAATGAACAAGGTGTTGGTTCTATACGAGGCATAGTCACGGTTGCTGACAGCGTTGATGCCACGCTGCGAATGGTTGACGTTACAGCAGACCAGTCGGTTTGCGGAGAACGGGTCGAGGATAGAGTGGTAGTCGTTGATCCATCAGGTGGCCTCGCAAATGCGGTAATCATTGTGACTGGCGTCCCATGGAACGACACAAAACCTGAACCGGTGATCAATAACTCAGGGTGTTACTTTGTACCGCGGGTACAGGTTGCGGCGACACGGTCTGTCGTCATGCTTACGAGTGAAGATGATGTGTTACATACGACTCATGCGTATGATGACCGGCAGCGAACGTTATTCAATATCGCCATTCCGATCCCAGGCCTTGAAATAGAGAGACCACTACGGCGACCTGGCCCTGTACGTATTGAATGTGATTCACATGGATGGATGCGTGCCTGGGTGTATGTTACCGACGATATCGGAACCGTCACAACAAGCAATGGCCAATTCGAACTCGCAGACATTCCCGCTGGCTCTTACGAATTGACCGTCTGGCACGAGCAGTTTACCGGTAAAAGTCAGCACATCACTGTTTCGCCGGACGGGCAGACTGAGGCGTCGTTCACGTTGCAATAAAAAGCGTTAGCCCGGTCGTTCAGGTTGCCACCTCAGACCGAAATTTAGAATGCGCTGTAGAAGTTCTTCGTAGCTAAGACCAGCTCGTTCTGCTGATTCGGCGAAGTCTTCGCCAAACGCAAGTTGTGGATTGGCATTGGCTTCCATCACAAAGAAATGTCCATCGGCGTCAAGACGCAAATCCATTCTGGCATATCCACTCATTTCGAGTGCGCGGTAGACACGTTTCGCGACACGTTGGATCTGTTCAGAGAGTTCTTCGGATAGATCTGTCGCAGCATTGGTCTTAATTCCATGTTTCTTTTGATACTCGACATTCCACTTAACGCGGTCGGTCGCAATACGATGCGCACCGTCAGGTAGCTTCGATAGGTTGATTTCCCAGATTGGGAATACCTGTAGGCGTTCATTGCCAGCGACACCAACATAAAGCTCACGTCCATCGATAAATCGTTCAGCAATCGCATCGGTTCCAACGGACTCATGAATAAACTGCACTCGTTCACGCAACTTTGTTTCGTCTTCGACGACTGATGCTTGCGAGATACCGATGGAGGCTTCTTGTGTCAGTGATTTCACAATTACTGGAAACTTCAATCTGCGCGGACGCCTGATGGCTAATCCACGTTTAAACACCGTGAAATCTGGAACACGGATTCGATGGTAGGCCATTAGTTTTTTGGAGAGTGCTTTATCCCGCGAGAGTAACATCCCACGAGGATTGCATCCTGTGTAAGGGAGCCGAAGTAATTCGAGGTAGCTAACCACGTTCATATCAAAGACGCCGACTTCGTGAAATGCCTCCATCAAATTAAATGCAATGTGTGGCTGGAAGTCGTCGATGGCTTGTCTGATGAGGCCGAGATCATCCTTGGCGCCGAGCTTGCGAACGTCGTGTCCGATGTCTTCAAGTGTGCTTGCGACGTCAAATTCAGTTTTCCATTTGACTGTGACTAGGTCGTATCCCGATATGTCATCCGGTGGCACCATGTAGTCGTGCATCAAGGCAAGCACACGAAGTTTCTTCATAGTGCCACTCTATGGCGACCGCCGTGGAGATAGTTCATTGTTTGCACGGTAAGTAATACCGTGAAATCAAGCTTTGCCCGTTCTTCAGATGTTGTGAGTCGAAGATTGAGCTGTTTACACCGAGCAATCATATCTTCGATTACTTGGTCAATTGTGTATTGATAACTTGATGTCCAGCCTCCGACAAGGCGCCGAACGTCGCGGCGTATT
>DTWD01000140.1 GCA_012963185.1 Acidobacteriota bacterium | reverse complement strand
TTCCGTAATCGAAATTGCCGGGAAATTCTTAATGAACAGCAAGAAGAAAAAGAAAAACAAAGCAAAGCTACCAGCTGTAATTGCACCTTCGACCCAGGTCGGTTGATAAATACCTGCTGACCAGTTTGCTGGATCGAAGTCGTGCGAGAGTGACGCGACAATAATGACGAAACGCTCGAGCCACATACCGATATTGATAAATATGGAGATTACAAACAGTGCGGCGAGATTGGTTCGGACCTTTTTTATGAACAGAACTAGCGGGATAATTACATTGCACGTAAGCGTTCCCCATGTGAACAGCCGGTACTGACCGAACATGCGGTCATAAAAAGTTCCTTGTTCAAAAGTGCTCCCGCTATACCAGGCAACAAAAAACTCGGTCAGATAGGCATAACCGACAATTAATGACGTGACAATAATTAACTTCGCGAGGTTCTCGAAGTGGTGAATTGTGATGTAGTTTTCGATCCCTAATAATTTTCTCAGAGGTATTAGGAGTGTGATGACCATCGCAAGGCCAGAGAAGATCGCGCCGGCGACAAAGTAGGGCGCGAAAATCGTACTATGCCAACCGGGGAGAATGGTCATGGCGAAGTCCCACGAAACGACGCTATGCACTGAGACGACTAATGGGGTTGCGAGGGCAGCAAAAAATCCATACAGGGCCCCCCAATGCACCCACTGCCGGGTTGAGCCCCGCCAACCAACAGCTAAAACGCGGTAAATCGGTTTACGCCAGTCGGTGCACCGGTCTCGTGCGGCCGCAATATCAGGAATTAGTCCGAGAAAGAGAAACATGGCACTCACGGTTAAATACGTCGTGATTGCGAATACATCCCAGACGAGCGGTGAGCGGAAATTAACCCAGAGCTGTCGCTCATTGGGATACGGGATTAGCCAGTAAAAAACCCACGGTCGGCCGATGTGGATGATCGGAAACAACCCCGCTGTCATGACTGCAAAGACGGTCATGGTTTCCGACGCGCGCGCGACCGCCGTCCGCCACTTCGCACGGAAGAGGAACAGTACTGCCGATATCAGCGTTCCAGAGTGTGCAATTCCAATCCAGAAGACGAAGTTGGTAATGTAGATACTCCAGAGGGTCGGGTGCTCATATCCGGCGACCCCGAGTCCGAACTGCCACTGCTGTGCGAAGGCATACGCACCAAAGGTCAACACCAAGAGGACGAATCCCAACGCCCCGTAATAGGCCAATCCTGGGGCCTGCAGGGTACGCAAAATGTCGGTGTTGATCTTCGCGTAACTCATACCGGGCTCAGTCTTGCGTGACTTTTTTGAGATAGGTTACTGCTGGCCTCGCGTTTAAGACGCCGAGTGCGTGATAGGACCGGTTGTCACTCGAAAGCTGCGATGCGCGACTGTTAGGGTCGTTGAGGTCGCCAAAGACGATGGCTTGAGCTGGGCAGGTTTGTGCGCATGCCGGCGTGACATCTCCATCTTGTACGGGTCGTTGCTCGTCGCGCGCGCGGTCTTTTCCCTCTGCAATACGTTGTACACAGAAAGTGCACTTTTCCATTACTCCGGCACTTCGTGCGGTGACATCCGGATTGAGCTGAAGATTAAGTGGTTCTGGGAATTGCGCATCAAACCAATTAAACCGACGCACTTTGTAGGGGCAGTTATTGGCGCAGTACCGTGTTCCGACACAACGGTTATATACTTGGGCGTTGAGGCCTTCGTCCGTGTGATAGGTCGCAAACACGGGGCAGACAGTTTCACAAGGTGCGTGGTCACAGTGTTGGCAGAGCATTGGTAGGAACCGTGATTCGACTGGTTTGTTGTCTTGCGCCTCGTCATGTTCGGTGAATCGTTCGATTCGTATCCAGGACATTGTTCTTCCGAGTAGCATCTGCTCCGCGCCCATGACGGGGACGTTGTTTTCCGCGTAGCATGCAGCTACGCATGCGTTGCATCCATTACAGGCATCGAGGTCAATGGCCATTCCCCAGCGGTGTTCTGGGTGTTCATGTTCTGGGTACAGACTGAAGGGATGTGGTTCCGGATGTACATCACCCGCTGCAAGCGCGGCGAGCGATACTGACTGTGCCAGGTCTCGACCACCCTGATCGAAGGTATTTTGTAGGCGCGGAATCGGACGCCGTAGGTCACGCGGCGTAATGTCAACCCGAGTTCCAGCCCAGCGTACGCCGCCGGCGCGTGTTTCCGGTGTCGGGTCGAGCAGGATCATTGGATTTACCCCACGAGCATTCGCGTACCGACCGTAATCTGTGTGACCTTGCCCGATAGGAATGGCAAGAATGTTGTCTCCGACATGGGGGTTGATGATCACGGTAGCATCAGTAGTCCCGTGATCGGATTCGAGCGAGACAAGTTGTCCATCCTCTGCGCCGATGGTTGCTGCGGTGTCTGGTGTGATTTCCGCCCAACTTCCCCATGTTGCTTTGAGAACAGGGTCAGGTATTTCCTGCAGCCATGGCTTGTTGGCACCGCGGCCGTCATAAAAGTGCAGTGACGGATATGCCACAAGCGTCAACGCTCGATCACGCTGGCTTGAGGGGCCAATTGCTGCTAACGAAATGTCACCAAGTCGTTCACTGACACTAACTGGAGCATTGTCTGTGGCTATATCGATCCACAGACCACCATTTCTGAGTGCGTCGGCCCAAAAGTTTTCAAATACTTCTGGGTCGTCTGCGACCGCCTGGTCCTCGGTTTCAAGGTCTGGTGATGACTGCAGGTCGCGCCACGCGTTCCGAAGCACATCGTAGAAATCTCCCTCAGGTATAGAAAAGGTATTGCTATCGTCACCTTCATTCTCAATGGGTGGAGTGGTTGCGCGTGCCGTGTCCAGCAAGACATCGCCAAAGTGATGCGTATCAAACAAAGGCCGCATGGTTGGTTGCATGAGGCCAGACGTGCCATTTCCAGGTCGGTGGTCACCCCACGCTTCGAGCGGCGTGTGGGTGGGCAAGATGATATCGGCGTTCGACGTTGTTTCGTCCGGATAGCTGGAGGTCGAGACCACGAGCGGTACAGCTTCGAGAGCTGAGGCGAAGTCAGCTGCGGATGGAACTGTAAACAGAGGGTTTACCTGATGAAGAAGGAGTACCTCGATTTCGCCAGTCCGCATGGCGTCAGCCAGTTCGAGTAGTTCAGCGTATGTACTCACTCGGTTCCAGATACTTGGCGTATCCATTGTTACTGTCGCGCCTACGTTACCGGCGAGATAATTAAGGATGGCAATGGCGATTTGTGTGTCTGTTGCATCCAGACCAGAAACAGCCACGCCACCACCGACAGCGAGCGTCCGGCCTGGTCCGAGGCTGAGGTCAGAAAATGCGTGAGCCAGTTCAATAATGCGGGCTGCAGAAACACCGGTTCTTTCCGCTACAGCCTCTGCAGAGTGGTCGCCGATTATGGACCTCACTGCTTCGATGGTTTCAGGAGAGATGGCGTCTGTCTGGACGCGTTCCTCAGTCAGGATTGTGTGAGCCATAGCCAAAGCGATGAGACCTTCGGTGCCAGGTTCAATATTGATCCATTCATCGGCATTGGAAGCCGTCATGGATAAACGGGGTTCGAGGTGAATGAAGCGTGACTTCTCGTTATTCACTACACGATGAGCTTCGCTATGCGCGCGACTGTGTTTGACCGTGGATAGCCACGTTTCAAGAAAGTCAGCACCGAATGACAGCACAAGGTCGGCTCGACTGAAATCGTGATTTGGTACTGTGGCGCGATCGAAGACAAGACGGTAGGCCTCACGGATTGGTTCATACGCAAATGCTTCATATCGAAGACGGCGAGCACCACCCATGGTGGTTGCCCAGTCGTCGACTAATGTGTCAAGGGTTCCACTGAGTAGTGGAGTTATGATGGCGATGCGGTGCCCTTGTCCCGTTGCCCGGAGTTCCGCGATACGGTCAACGACTGTTTGCTGTGCCTCTTCCCACGATGTGGATTCGAAGACGCTCTGTCCGGCGGCAGCATTGGTCACGCGTCGCCGCTGGGGGCCATGGAATCGATCAGGGTTATAGAGTCCTTGCAAGGCTGATTGGCCACGAATACATAGCTTGCCTTGATTATCGGGATGTGAAGGGTTGCCTTCGAGTTTGATGGCTCGTCCTTCACGGGTGCGAACTAAGGTGCCGCACCCATTAGGGCATTCATTGCAGACACTTGCGTACCACGTTGCCACGCCTGGAATCGTGTCTTCTGGTGGGACAACATACGGGATGACCTTCTCCGGTGGTACGGGAGAACAGGCCGAGATGGCTGCTGCCGGTCCGGCACTACCAAGGACTTTAAGGAACGTACGTCGGCCAACGGTTTCCGTTAGCCCATGAACAGATGTGTTTTTCAAAATATGCGTCTCAATAGTGGCAGATCAGGCAATCTCTCGGCGCTTCGCGGTCGTTGTGACAGTCGAGACACCATCCCATGGATAAGGATTCGACTTGTTGGGCAATGTCCATACTTCTCACATCTCCGTGACAGTTCTCACAGTTAATTCCGGCGCGGACGTGTGCCTTGTGCGTAAAACGGACATAGTCTGGCAGGTCATGGATTCTCAGCCAGGGAATAGGCTCTTCATTTTCCCAGTACTCGAGAAGTTTTTGAATTTCAGGTTGGTCAGTCAAGATTGATTGGTGACAGCCGACGCAACGTTCTACCGAGGGAATGCCAGCAACCGGCCCTCGGCGTGCATAAGCATGGCAGAATTCGCACTCAATTTGGTACTGCCCAGCGTGATGCGCATGGCTGAACGCAATCGGCTGTCCGCCCGCATCGCGTGCAAGCCCCGGTGCTTCAAGACCAGAAGGAGCGACTTCTGCCGTCGGGTTCTGCGATTCTGATACCGCCTGCTGGGAGAGAACGGCGCTAGCTGCCCCAACAAGAACCACGGCGAGCGTAATGATAATTACAGTTGTACAGTGAGAGCGTTTGAGTTTCATTGAAACTTAGCTGTGTGTATTGAATACGACAGATCCGCTTTGTGACTATTTACGCATTTTAGTTGTCCGATACGTTTGTTGCAAAGTCGTGCTCATCGGTGGCGTTCCAAAAACTGTAACAAGCCTGCTATCGTTTTTAAGGTAAATCGTTGTGACACCTGTTGCTGTCTACCTCGTCCCCGTCGGGTCTACGCGTTATGAGCTCTACTGTGAGTCAGCAGAGGTCGATGATCTTGATCCACCCGATGAACACCAGCGGCACGGCATTTTTTCTCGATTTCGAGACATGATGGCGGAAGCATTGGAGTCACGTCGTGCCCGTCGCCTTGCCGAGGTCCCAGTGGATCCCTCGATGCGGCTGTCATGGTTGGCCAGGTTTCGAAATTTTGTCATCGGGCGTGTTGCAGAAGCGATTGTCGAGTGGCGTCTACTTTGGCATCTCCGTAAGCAATCTGATGCGGAGCTCGTGTACCCCAATGACCTTGATGTCTCCAGCGCAATGGCTAAGGTGCAGTCCGGGCTGCGACGTGATGCAGAACGGCACTGGCGGCGAGTTCTGTTTTCATCACTCGCGGGTGCTGTGCTGGGTCCCTTGCTGTTTTTTGTTCCAGGACCGAATCTGGTGGCCTACTACTTCTGGTTTCTCGCGGCGGGCCATTTACTTGCGTGGCGTGGTGCAAGACATGGCATGGAGCGAGTGACATGGCATCCGCGTCCTAGCGAGACTTTGATCGAGCTTCGCGCGATCTTCACCCTCCCGCCCTATGAGCGTGCCGCTTCCGTGCGTGATATTGAATCCAGATTAGGACTGGAGTATTTTTCCGCGTTTTTTGAGCGTACCGTGGTGCGCTTTCACTCGTAACGGTTAATAGACACGAGCCAGTGGTATACTGCGCAGCTTTCATGGTGCCTTCCTCTGAGCGGGTGCGCGTCTTTCGACTCGGCTTTGTCTGTTTGGCAGCCGTTCTCATCGAGTGTTTTCTTTTTGCTGGCCAGCTACGGGCGCAAGTCATTGGTGGCCCACGCCCTGCGCCTGTCTCTGAAGCCGTCGAAGGGTTTCTCACGCGTTATAACGTGCACGTGACCGGTGACAGAGTGACGGGAGATGGCCAGAGTCAATTTAAGTGGGATCCTGATATTGGTGTCGATATGGATGTCTTTGACCTGAAATGGATCAGAGGAAATGTGTTCATGAATGTCGAGACGATGGTTGGTGATGAACGCCGCGCGATCGACCCTAATCAGAGTGCGTACACATTTGACCTGTCAGTATTTACTCGTTTGCCGCGGGGAGAATTTGGAACTACCTTCCACCATCTTTCTCGTCATCGTTCTGACCGTCAAAACCCCGGCGCGCCATCCTGGAATATGTTGGGCTTTTCTTACGGCGAGCGTGTCCGCGTCGGCGCCTTTGAGATTGAGGCGCTGGGACGATGGCTCAGCATGATCGAGAGTTCGGAGGTGGACTATGAGCAAGAATTTAATGGTTTCGTGAGGTTATTACGTCCGATAGGTGAGCGTGTGTCGCTTCTTGGGGAGATTGATGGCGCTGCCGTCTTGGTTGATAAGACGATGTTTGGGCGGACGACACAATATGGAGGACGTCTTGAGGGAGGCGTCCGGATTAAGGGCGGTGTCGGTGCCCTTGAATTATTGCTTGGCCGGGAGCGCCGTATCGATCCAGATATTTTTGCAAGGACGCCGATTCGCTGGACACGTTTCGTATTCAGATTCGTGCTTGACTAGGTAACTAATGCCATAATCAGCTATGCACTCTAGGTACCGTCGGCCACGGACATTTCCAGCTTTTCTCGTCTGTATCACGTTGGCCGGTGCTCTCTCTGTTTTCAGCGCGACTGTCGTCCAGACAGCCGTGCGACCGCCAAAATTTGATTATACATTTGAGACGCTGGATAACGGTTTGAGTGTGATTTTGTTAGAGGACCACTCAACCCCGATCGTGCACCTTCAACTTCATTACCACGTCGGGTCCAAGAATGAGCGAGCCGGGCGAACGGGATTCGCTCATTTGTTTGAACATCTGATGTTTAAAGGTTCCCACAATGTCCAGTCCGACGAACACCTCACGCTGATTTCTCGGGTTGGCGGTGATGCGAACGCCTACACGACTGAAGACGAAACCGTATTTTATGAGACAGTTCCAGCGCGGTATATACCACTTATTTTGTGGTTGGAAGCTGACCGCATGGCGACGCTCAGAATTGATGAGCAGTCACTTGATTCGGAACGTGAAGTAGTGAAAGAGGAGCGTCGGTGGCGTTACGAAAATGAGCCCTTTGGATTACTGTCAGAGCTTCTTTACGATCATGCATTTTCCGTGCATCCAT
>DTWD01000139.1 GCA_012963185.1 Acidobacteriota bacterium | reverse complement strand
CATTAATTTCCCCATGTCAATGAACAGTCCCCACTACTCGTTTTAATGTTCCTGCAAACAAGCACTACAGTGCCGTAAACAACAAGCAATCTTTAGTCGTCTTGGAAATGTGAGTTAAAGACTTGAAAAAACTGATACTCATCTGCGCACTGATTGTGACAGGTGCCGTAGGGATTGGCGGCGCCTACTACTACTTCAGCCGACCGGCCATCCCGGAGATCGACGTTGAAACAATCACGAGGCGAGACCTTCGAGCTGTGGCCTCGGCATCCGGCACAATTCAGCCTAAGCTCTCCGTCGACATTAGCGCCAGCGTCATGGGTCGAGTAACAAGACTCGCGGTCGAAGAAGGTGACCGAGTGTCAGCTGGTCAATTCTTACTGCAAATCGATCCTGAAAACCTTCAAGCCGCTGTCAACCGTGGTGAGGCATCACTTGAAGCAACCCGCGCTATCCGTACTCAGGCCGAAGTTTCAGTCGAAACCGCTCAAGTGAACCTTGGACTTGCAAGAGAAAATCTGACACGACAGGAAGAACTCTGGTCTCTTCGATTAATCGCACGCGAACTCTACGATCAAGCCGTCGCAGAGGTTGAAGTTCGAAAAACAGAACTACGAACACGAGAGGTCGAAGTTGAGGCCGGGACGCAGCGCATACGACAAGAACAAGCGATGCTCGAGAGCGCGCGCTACGATCTCACGCAGGTCACCATCACTTCTCCGATCGATGGAATCGTGACTCGCCGAAACATTGAAGAAGGTGAAACCGTAGTCGTCGGAACAATGAATAATGCCGGCACGGTTCTGCTGACCATTGCCGATTTTTCCATTCTCGAAGCAGAACTCGAAGTCGATGAAACGGATATTCCGTCAGTCACATTTGCGCAAAGTACTGAAATTACAATCGATGCACTGCCTGATGATATCTATACCGGTCGAGTGACTGAAATAGGCAACAGTCCAATTCAATTAGCCGGCCAGAGCGCTACCAGTGGCCAAGAAGCAACCAACTTCAAGGTTGTTGTCACACTCGACGACAATGTCCCTGGCGTTAGGCCGGGGTTCACCTGCACCGCCGACATCACCACGGCAACGCGAGAGAGCGTAATTGCTGTACCGATCCAATCGACCACTGTCCGAGAAGTAGAAATCGACGCAACTGGTCAGATCGTCAGGACAAACAGTGAACCATCTCCGTCGGTTCTTGCAATACCAGCCTCTGCGGCAGAAACGACACCCGATTTACGTGACCCACCGTTAAGTAAGTCTTTTCCGTCAGAAGACGAAGCACGTGAAGAACGCGAAGGAGTATTCGTCGTTCGCAATGGCCGTGCTGTTTTCATTCCAGTGGTCACCGGCATCGCAGGAGAGAGATACTTCGAGGCGCTGGATGGACTCACCGAAGGCGACCAGGTTATCACTGGCCCCTTCGACGTCGTGAGAAACATTACTGACGGAGACCCGGTTCGCATCAGTGATCCTGAGGCCGAGAACAGGTCTTTTTCGTTCGGGACTGATGGCGGTGGTATTCGTATTGAATTCTAGCCATGCAGCTTCGCCTAATTGCCGATCTAATCTACATTGCGCTGGATGCAATCTGGAGCAATAAGCTTCGCTCCTTCCTTACCATTCTCGGGAATCTTGTCGCCGTCGCCTCAATCATCACACTCGTTTCTCTTATTCAGGGTGTCAACGATGAGGTCAAGAACGCCATCCTTTCAGAGGTCGGTGCCGACGCGTTCATGATCGCTCGTCGTGGCGTGATCACGAGTGAAGAAGAGATGGAACGAACGCGGAACAACCCACGAATCACACTCGCTGACGCCGAAGCCGTCAAGCAATTTACAACCAATGTCACCGCCGTCATGGCGGAAGCGGATCGAAATGGCGAAGTCACCTACCGCGACCGCATTCTTGAAAGCGTCTCGATCCAAGGGGTTTCTCGTGAATTTTCTCGATTTCCGTCCTTCAATGCCGAACAAGGGCGCCTGATGACAGAAACCGAGGTATCCCGGAAGCGCAACGTTGTCGTTCTAGGTTATGACACAGCAGATCGACTCTTCGGTGAACTTGACCCAATCGATCGGCGGATAAAGATTCAAGGCATCCCTTTCAGAGTCGTTGGCGTGAGTCGTGCTCGTGGCTCAACCTTCGGTCAGTCTCAAGACGAGTTCGCAATCATCCCACTTGGAACATTTCAGCGCCTATTTGGCAGTCGCCCATCGCTTGGCTTGCGTGTGCAACCGGTCGACCCAAACAACATCGACGAATCGATTGGTGAAGCCACCACAGCACTCCGTATCGAACGAAGACTTAAAGCCACTGAAGACGACAACTTCGGCATTTTCACCTCAGAAACTATTCTTGGTATCTACAACCAAGCAACTACCGGTATTTTTTCCGTATTAGTAGGGGTCGTCGGCCTTGCTCTGGTCGTCGCCGGTATCGTCATCATGAACATCATGCTGATGGCTGTCTCAGAAAGAACGCGCGAGATTGGCTTGCGCAAGGCACTCGGTGCAAAGCGTCGGGACATTCTTTGGCAAATCCTGACTGAATCTGTCGCGCTATCGGTTATCGGCGGAATCATTGGAACAATGGTCGGTTCCGGCGCTGCCTTTGCTCTTGACCGCTTTGCGCCAGTTCCCGCTAGTGTGCACTCTTGGTCCGTCATTCTCGCCATCGCCATGGCCGGCATGGTCGGACTATTTTTCGGCCTGTATCCAGCATCACGTGCTGCGTCATTAGATCCAATCGACGCTCTCGGACGAGCCGACTGAAATGCAAGCTGCACTATTCCAAGAAATCGTTTCGATGGCAATCACCACCATCCGAACGCAGAAGGCTCGGTCTGGGTTAACCATCCTCGGGATCGTCATTGGTATTACCTCCATCGTTGGAATGACGTCCCTGATTCGGGGTTTTGATGAATCGCTCCGAGACATGATTCGTAACATCGGACCGGACACTGTATTTCTTTCGCAGTTCTCAGGCGTCAGTCTGATGGCTGGAGCTGACTTAAATGAATTGTTGCAACGACCGACATTGACACCAAGTGATGCACGAGCGATAGAACGACAAGCCGAAACTGTCGCCGCCGTGAATCTGACGTTGGGTTCTTCAGGCGGTCCAGCCAACACACGAACTCGTATTCATTACCGCGGTGAACGTACTAACCGGATAACAATATCCGGATCGACCGCGAACTGGCCGGATGTATTCCGCGTCAATCTTGCATACGGGCGGTTCTATACAGAAGGCGAGGTTACCCACCGAAGGCGTGTCGTTGTCTTAGGCCAGAATCCCTATCTAGCATTATTTCCAAATGTTGACCCGCTCGGAAAGACGGTCCGCATTGGCAACCAGCCGTACACGGTCATCGGGGTCTTGCAACCTCGTCCGAATGCGGGTGGTCTCGCCTCCGACATCGACAGCGTTGCTTTGATCCCACATACCGCGTACCAAAAACAGTTCGGTGTTCGTGTCCTACGCAGTCGCAGGGGTAGATTTACCAGCGTCATGATCGCTGTCGTCCCACATGAAGGCGTTCCGCGGGAGGAGGCAATCCAGGACGTCACCGACATAATGCGCATCCGCCATGGCCTCCGGCTTGATGAGCCCAACGACTTTGACATTGTGACCCAAGATGCGGCCATGCGGTTGTGGGATCAAGTCAGTAGCGCAACGTATTTAGCTCTTGTTGCGATCTCTTCAATCGCGTTGCTTGTGGGTGGCATTGGCGTCATGGCCATTATGACGATCTCCGTCAAAGAACGAACTCGAGAAATCGGTACTCGTAAAGCTCTTGGGGCAAGACGTCGAGAAATTCTCTGGCAGTTCCTACTTGAAGCGGTATTTCTTACTGCCATCGGAGGTTTACTCGGAGTCATGTTCGGTAGTGGAATTGGGATCGGTGTGCACTTTGCGACTGGTTTTCCAATTTCAATGCCTTGGTGGTCATTCGCACTCGGGGTCGGCTTTTCAGCAGGCGTTGGAATCGTCTTTGGCATTATGCCGGCAATTCGGGCATCAGCCCTAGATCCAATTGAAGCACTGCGCTACGAATAATCAAGCGATCGGTTCACAAATTTACAGACTTGAGCCGTTTGCCCACACACTATACGATTTAACCTCAATTTAACGTTTTATATCGTCCGCCGTCGGATATATGGGTGCAGCAATAGGTGACATCCATTTCTGAATAACGCTCATCGCCTGAATCAAGGATGATTCCTATTTAGGCGCGGAGTAGGAGAGGTAGGGGTAGCGTTTATGAAGGTCTATGACGCGTCTGGTATTCGCAATGTTGCCATCGTAGGTCACAGTGGGTCAGGAAAGACGCAATTAGTTTCTGCAATGCTGTTCGACGCAAAAATGGTCAATCGGTTGGGCATGGTCGACGAAGGTACAACGACCACTGACTTTGATGACGAAGAGATCGCACGCAAGCACACCTTGGCATCAAGCGTCGCATTCGTCGAATGGAACAAGACCAAAATCAATTTAATTGACACGCCTGGAATTGGTAACTTCATGAGTGACACGCGTGCCGCACTGCGGGTAGCAGACGCGGCGATTGTCGTTGTGGATGCAGTTGCCGGTGTCGAGGTGCAAACTGAAAAAGTTTGGGGTATCGCAGAGGAACTCGAACTCCCCTGTCTTGTTGTCTTAAATCTTCTTGACCGAGAACGTGCCAGCCTTGACCGCTCTCTTGAATCGTTGCACGGCTCATTAGGACGTGCTGTTGTACCAATACAGATTCCTATAGGAGTTGAGAAAGACTTTAACGGACTTGTTGACCTTGTTGGCATGAAAAGCATGAGCTTTTCATCGGATAAGAATGGCACCGTAACAAATGGCGACGTTCCTGAAGCCCTCAACGAGCAAGCAACGAAGGCACAAGAAGCCTTGATTGAAATGGTCGCAGAAGCCGACGACTCGTTAATGGAAAAATTCTTCGAAGAAGGCACTCTTGGCCAGCAAGACCTGGAAACTGGTCTTAAACAAGCGACCATCTCACGGGAGATCTTTCCTTTGGTCTGCACGTCCGCGCATGAAAATATTGGCGTTCAAACACTGCTCGATACCATAACCAAATACGTCCCGTCAGCTGCGGACCACCCACTACCCGCTGTCAATCGAGAAACCACAGAACCTGAAAGTTACGACGCCAATGTCGGGGCACCATCGGCCGTCTTCGTATGGAAGACAATCGCCGATCCATTTGCCGGCCGTATCACACTATTTCGGGTCGCAGCCGGAACCTTAAAATCAGACTCATCCGTATATAACCTGACACAATCGACAAACGAACGCTTGGGATCTTTAGCCATCATGCAAGGAAAACACCAAGAGTCGGTCGACGAAGTTCGTGCCGGTGACATCGGGGCGGTCGCAAAGCTGAAAGATACCCAAACGAGTGACACCCTCGCAGATAAGACCAGTACAACAATGTTTAAACCTATTTTGTTTGCCGAACCGGTCTTGTCTTACGCCATAGAACCTAAGAGTCGGGGTGATGAGGAAAAAATTAGCGGCGCACTGCAGCGACTTGAAGAGGAAGACCCGACCATTCGGTACGCACGGGACGCACAGACGAAGCAACTTCTACTCTCAGGCCAAGGTCAATTGCACATCGAAGTCACAGTCGCCAAACTCAGGCGACGCTTTGGCGTCGAAGTCAACCTTAAACTGCCACGCATTGCCTACAGAGAGACCATTACAGCGGCGACGGAAGCACACGGCCGACACAAGAAACAATCTGGAGGTCATGGTCAGTTCGGCGACTGCAAAATTCGAGTCGAACCGTTAAAACGAGGCGAGGATTTTTCGTTCGTCAACGAAATCTTTGGCGGCTCCATTCCCAGACAATTTATCCCCGCCGTTGAAAAGGGCATCCTAGAAGCTCGTGACCGAGGTTGTATTGCCGGTTACCCAATGGTCGATTTCAAGGTCACACTGTACGATGGTCAGTTTCATGCCGTCGACTCCAACGAAATGTCGTTCAAAATGGCCGGACGCCTTGCGTTTCGTGATGCGATGTCAAAAGCGAAACCAACGCTCCTGGAGCCAGTAATGGACGTCGAGATCTACGCACCGAGTGACTTCGCCGGAGATCTAATGGGTGACCTTAATGGGCGTCGCGGCCGAATCGGTGGCATGGAAACTCGTGGTGCTTCTACATTGATAAAGGCGCAGGTTCCCATGTCAGAAATGTTGACCTACGAACAACAACTGACATCGGCTACTGGTGGCCGTGGCTCGTACCACATGGAATTTTCTCATTACGAAGATGTGCCTTCGCATCTACACGCACAAATTGTTACTGATGCAAAGGCTGAACGTGGCGAGAAGACCACTGACGAAGAATAACGGACTAGACTTTCTTACGTGTACGCTTCGGTTGCGCCTTCGCAGCACTAGAGTCAGGCAGGCTCGTTCGGCCACCGTCTTCTTTTTCACCACGCATTCTTCGAGCCGCCTTACGAATGCGCCCACCGACACCACTATCTTGGGACGCCGCAGCCTCGTCACCGCCGCCATCTGGTGAAACTTCAAGCGATGGGTCGTACTCACTGCCAATAAGTTCGACCTGCGCAACTTCAGCATCATCCCCCTGACGATGCCCCATCCGAAGCAATCGCGTGTAACCACCGGAACGACTCTCAAAGCGAGGCGCAATGGTCTCAAATAACTTAGTCACCACTTCACGATCCGACAAATCACGTAGCACCATACGGCGAGCGTTCAATGCGCGTGTTGTGTCAGCACCATTAGTCAATCCGCGCTTCGCAACTGTAATCAAGCGTTCTACAAACGGCCGTAGTTCCTTAGCCTTCGCAACTGTCGTGTGAATTCGCTCATGACGCAGGAGGGCCTGCGCCTGATTGCGCAGTAGTGCTAAACGATGCTCGGTAACTCGACCAAGCTTACGATGTGCGACTCGATGGCGCATGATTATATTCTTTCAACTAGATTTGTATCCGTTGCAACTACTCGATAACCGGCGGGGTAACTGAAACCGGTGAATCCAAGCGCATACCAAGACTCAAACCCATTGTATGGAGAATCTCCTTAATTTCATTTAGCGACTTACGTCCAAAATTTTTCGTCCGAAGCATCTCAGGCTCACTCTTTTCAACAAGCTCCCGAATAGTTCGAATATTGGCATTTTTTAAGCAGTTGTATGAACGAACAGACAATTCAAGTTCCTCAACGCTCTTATCGAGATGTTCGTTAACAACCTCAACCGGTTCCTCAGGTGCCACTTCTTCCGGAACTTCAATCGGTTCGTCAATATTGATAAAAATATTCAAATGATCTCGCACAAGCTTGGCGCCAAGCGATACAGCCTCGCGGGCAGTTATCGTGCCGTCAGTCCAGACATCAACTGTTAGCTTGTCATAGTCAGTTGTCTGTCCAAGCCTTGCCGCTTCCACTAGATAATTAACCTTCTTGATTGGTGAATGTACGGAATCAACCGGGATCCAACCGACACCAAGTCCTTCTTCGAAATTCCTGTCCGCAGACACATAGCCGCGTCCTTGTTGTACGCGGAGCTCCATACTGAGGCTCCCGCCCTCTGCGACGGTGGCAATGTGTACATCAGGGTCGAGAATATCTATATCAGCGGTAGTCTCAATGTCACTCGCCTTCACCTCACCAGGTTTATCAACCTTGATAGTTAGCGTTTGGGCTTGGTCCACATGTACCTTGATCGGGATCTGCTTCAGGTTAAGAATAATGTCTGTCGCATCCTCGACCACGCCTTGAATCGGTGAGAATTCATGAAGAACGCCATCGATTTTGACCGCCGTGACAGAAGCGCCTTCGATCGAGGACAGAAGAACTCGTCGCAATGCATTCCCTATCGTCGTGCCAAATCCGCGTTCAAATGGTTGCGCATGAAAACACCCATACCGTTCTGTCAGTGTCTCCGCATCGTACTCCAGTACCTTCGGCCGCTGGAAACCTTTCCACAACATCGAGTTCAATCCTTTCACGGACCCGGTCCACACAACGACCGGTGAGCACGTCCCTTATTTCGAATACAGTTCCACAATAAGCTGCTCTTGCACTGGAAGATTCAACTGTTCTTTTGTCGGAATTGTAGACAGTCGACCAATGCGCCTCTCTGTATCTACTTCGAGCCACTCCGGAATACCACGCCCCTTGACCTCTTCTATGGCGTACTGAATAGCCGGATTCTTTGAACTTTTTGATTTCACACTAACCTCATCGCCAGCCCGCAGCGAGTACGACGGGATATCAGCGCGCCGACCATTAACAAGGAAATGACCGTGCCGGACAAGTTGACGAGCCTGCGAACGAGAGGTCGCGAAACCCAGCCGATAGACGACGTTATCCAGCCGACTCTCAAGCAATTGAAGCAGTGTTTCACCTGTAATGCCCTTCCTCCGATCCGCCTCTTTAAAATAACGGCGGAACTGATGCTCAAGCACACCGTAAATGCGCTTCACTCGCTGTTTTTCACGAAGCTGCAACCCATACCCCTGCAGTTTCGCCCTACGGCCTTTCCCATGTTGACCGGGCGGCACATTACGCCGCTCAATCGCACACTTTTCACCGTAACAACGTTCCCCTTTCAGGAAGAGCTTCATCCCTTCCCGCCGACACAACCGGCAAACCGGACCGACGTAACGTGCCATGCTTTTCGAGCCTCTCTTTATTAAACGCGCCGCTTCTTCGGCGGTCTACAACCATTATGCGGAATCGGTGTCACATCACGAATCGACTTAACTTGAAGACCAACAGTCGTCTGCAATGCACGAATCGCGGACTCCCGACCAGCGCCTGGTCCCTTAACTCTGACGTCCACTGACCGAACACCGAATGCTTTCGCACCATTACCGGCCGTCACCGCCGCCTGTGTAGCTGCGAACGGAGTTCCTTTTCGAGAACCCTTGAATCCAATACCACCAGCACTCGACCATGACAATACGGCACCATCAACATCCGTGATGGTTATGATGGTGTTATTAAATGAAGCCTGAATGTGAACAACGCCGTGATGGACCACACGTTTTTCACCTCGTTTTTTAAAACTTTTCTTTCGGCGTTTCGGCTTACCAGCCGGCATTCCGCTTTCAACATTCTCAACTTTTGCCATACTTGTTTCCTAGGTCGCTTTCTTCCTCGCAACCGCACCTTTACGCGGACCTTTCCGCGTGCGGGCAT
>DTWD01000138.1 GCA_012963185.1 Acidobacteriota bacterium | reverse complement strand
CGCAGCAGGGTGGAGCTGGACTCTCTTCAGCCACTGTTCGAAGCATCATGGTTGAACTAGAACAAGGTGGCTTCATTTACCAACCCCATACTTCAGCTGGTCGCGTGCCAACTGACCAAGGTTACCGATATTTCGTAGATCGACTGCTTCATGCTAGGAAAAACAGCTTGTCGTCGCCCGTGGTAGAGGCTCGTCTTCGACAAGCGGTCTCAGTTCGTGACGTAATCTCGAACGTATCTCATGAACTCTCTGTAGCGTCACATCACCTAGCCTTCGCCTGCATGCCGATCGCCGAAACAGACGCGTTTAAGCACATTGAATTTGTGCCAGTTAATGACGCAACGGTACTGGTGGTCGTGAGGACAAAAAATGGAAACGTTTCCCAAAAACCGGTTCGCCTAAACGAAACGGTCGATCGAGTCTCACTAACGCAAGGAGCGAACTACCTAAACGAAGAATTCTTCGGGCTCTCGCTATGGGATGTTCGCGCTGCGATCGTTGAACAATTACGCCAAGAAGAGATGCTTTATGACCAGCTACGTTCAAGGGCGTTGCGATTGGCCAGTGTGACACTCGAAGATATGGAACCCGCGAATCAACTTTTTATTGAAGGTGCAGGATTTCTAGCCGAGGAAGTCTCCGATGGTGAAGATCGTGTGCCTCTGGGAATTCTTCAAACTTTGCTAGCAATGATTGAGCGCAAAGACCTCCTCGTCAAACTTCTCAATGAGTACATCGATGGACCAGGCATGACCGTCATAATCGGAACAGAAAACTCAACGCCAGAAATGCAGGCGTTCAGCCTAGTTACATCGACCTATTTCGACGGTGAACACCGCGGTAGTATTGGCATCATTGGACCAAGACGCATGCGATATTCCCGAGCAATTTCAACTGTTGATCGAGTGTCGACCGCCGTGAGCCGCGTGCTCGTAGCCCAAACAACCCCGCCGCGCAATGACAGACAACGTAAAACCGAAAGAGTCTGAAGACACCGAAGCGGCGGATCCTGCAAGTACTGCCGAAACCGAAGTCGTAACGACGGGGCCGGCGGCAAAGCGTGATGAATCCGAACGGACCATGACAGAAAACACCGGCACCGCAGAACCTGATGACATAGAAGGCGACGAAACCGAATCAACTTACGATGCTTCCTCTGCAAACTCTGATTTAGTTGAAGAACGCAACGAATATCGTGACCTTTCACAAAAATTAAAGGCAGAGTTCGACAACTACCGTAAGAAAACAGAGGGTGAACGTCAACGACAATCAGAAAGGGCTACTGTTCAATTGATAACGGAGATCCTGCCAGTATTAGATGACTTTGAGCGTGCACGAAAGACCGCTACTAATAACGGACAGTCCGATGCTTTCCGTATTGGCATTGAACAGATATACCAAAAATTAACTGACATTCTCAGAAAGCGTGGTGTTACACCGATTGAAAGCGTCGGCAAAATATTCGACCCCAATTTCCATGAAGCAATCGCTCACGAAGAAAGCAATATCCACGAAGACGGCGAGATTATAGATGAATTGCGCCGTGGGTACATGGTTGGTTCTGTTCTTTTACGGGCATCAATGGTGAGGGTGGCCAAAGCGTGAGCAAACGTGATTATTATGAAATCCTCGGCGTCTCAAGAGACGTCGAGGACCAAGAATTAAAAAGTTCATATCGAAAACTAGCACTTAAATACCATCCGGATCGCAATCCTGGTGACAAGTCAGCCGAGGAACATTTCAAGGAAGCCGCTGAGGCATATTCCGTGCTGGCTGACGCCGAAAAGAAAGCCCGATACGATCAATTTGGACACGCTGGGGTAGGAAGTGCCGGCTCAGCACAAGGTTTTGATCCCACTATCTTCTCTGACTTCAATGACATCTTCGGTGGACTGGGCGATATATTCGGATTCAGCAGCGGTGGTCGCCGAAGAAGTGGGCCGGCACGTGGAGCTGACCTGCGCTACGACCTAGAGATCTCGCTTGAAGAAGCAGCCACCGGAACAGAGGCCACTCTTCAAATTCCTCGTGAAGAAGCCTGTGAGAATTGTAGCGGTTCAGGCGCAGCCGCTGGTTCTCCTCCGAAAACATGCCAACATTGCCGTGGCCATGGCCAGGTTCGATATCAACAAGGATTTTTTACTGTTGCGCGAACATGCGACCGATGCGGAGGTAATGGCCAAACGATCTCTAGTCCATGCGAATCCTGTCGCGGG
>DTWD01000137.1 GCA_012963185.1 Acidobacteriota bacterium | reverse complement strand
GGCCGCCGATGCCATTAACCGCTACCACAGCGCCGGTCTCCACACCGCCGGACCGCAGCTCGCTCAGAAGCTCGCCCGTCCTATCCTGAGCTACGGAGATGAGAAGGCCGCCGTCCCAAAGCATCCGACCCTCCGGGTGGTCAACAATGTAGCATGGCACAACAAGCTCTCGTACATCAGTTTCGTCATCGTTAACACCAAAATTGACGACTGTATCGAATCGCAGACGACCGCACTCAAAAACATACAACTTGAGCGACGACTCGGTTACCGCCTCGTCATTTTCGGTCGCGACAACCGAAGGCGTTGAGTCTTGTTGTCCGGCACACGCCGCAAGCACAAACGTAACTAATAGAACGAATGAACCCCAACGAGAGAACCAACCGGACCGACTCGTCATTCCTGACCGGCCCCCTGTTGTTCATCAAGCCTCGCGCCTCCCAAAATTCCTGGCATTGAGTAATTACCCTCGTGACAGGCATATTCAAAAATCGGATCCATCGTTGCGGTATGCAACAACTCGATTGACCACGGCGACGCCCACGTATCCGGATCGTTCAGCGTAATTTCATGCTTTAAGACGTCTGGGCTGATCCTCGTATAGCGCTCAGTAAGATGCAGGTTCTCAGAGGCACCGTTGAATCGTGTCTCGCTAGAATAATTTCTGGTCTCAACAACCAGGGTCTCACCCTCCCAACGCCCTCGAGCGTCTCCTACCCACTGACGAATACCGGCATCAATATGTGGAGGACTGTCGAGCGGAATAGTCCTAACCTGATGTCCCATCTCCTGAAAGATGGCGACATGGCTTTCCGTCTGAAGAATATGCATGTAGCTGTTGTACCCGGAACCAATGCGGGGAGCGGCGAAATGAAGACACCGATCGCCTAAGTTTCGGTCCTCAGGTCCGTCTGACGGATGCGCCGAAGAGTATGCGCGACGCTCAGCCGCTAACTCTTGAGCACGAGTGGTTAGCGATGGGATCCGACCGTCAGGCGGGTCGACAATGAGCGATGTCCGGCGGTCAAGTTCTCTTTCCACTAACCAAAACGCATTGTAGTTTCCAGTAACAACGTCGAAATCCTGGTACTCAGAATCTCCGAGCGCTTGCTGAATTAAACGATCGCCCAACAGATCTCCAGCCTGCTCCGCGTTTCTAAATTCCTGGATTTTTGAATTTAGCTCCGCAAGCTCTTCGTCTGACAACTCCGCTTTACCAGCAAGTTGCTCAGGTCGCTGCAGCGGCGTCGCGCTGTTATTCGCCCAAATTCCTGACAAATCGGGTTGCCCATCCGCAGTTCGCGGCGCTGTCCAGCCATCTTGAGCCAAAGCTGAATCAATCAACCACAATCCAGTGATACATACGCACAAACCCACGAAGACCAGACGGCACCGCATATCTACCTCCTAATTGTTTTCAAAATTGTCCATTCACGATAATCATCTACTTGTGTAAACGCAAGGCAGTGTCCATCCCGGAGTCATGCTACAGTCAACCAACGTTCTTTGTGAGGTGCTAGCCATGATGATGAAGCGAATTCGGATATCAATTCTATTGTTTGCAGTTCTCGCGCTCGTTGGCACACCGGTCTTTGCTCAGTCACAGACCCCGGATGGTCATCCTGACCTCAATGGAGTCTGGGACTTTCGCACCGTTACACCACTTGAGCGTCCGAGTGAATTTGCCGACAAAGAATTTCTCACGGAAGAAGAAGCTGCTGCGTACGCCGAAGCACGTGTCGTCGCCCAAAATGCAGATCTGAACCGGGAAGAAAAAAAGACGGTCACCACGAACCGTGGCCAGGTAAATGGCACCCGTGAAAGTTCCGATCTCGCGCTCGCGTATAACGATTTTTGGTGGGACAGAGGAACGACCGCAGTGGAAACACGTCGCACATCACTCGTCGTTGATCCGCCCAACGGGAAAATTCCAGAACTGACCACAGCAGCGGCAGCGCGACGCGCTGACCGCCTAAGAATTAACCAACGGCCCACAGAAGGTCCTGAAGATCGTCCGCTCGGAGAGCGCTGTATTACTGGTTTTAACTCTGGACCACCAATGTTGCCAGCCGCGTACAACATGAACGTCCAAATCTTCCAGACCGATGACCACGTGGTTATCTTGAATGAAATGGTGCATAACGCCCGGATCGTCCCACTCGACGGAAGCGACCATGGCACTGTACCGCTCTGGACTGGCGTATCAAGAGGTCACTACGAGGGAGACACGCTTGTCGTTGAAACTAAGAATTTTCTTCGTGAAACCAGTTTCCGTGATTCGAGCAACAAACTGCACGTCGAGGAACGATTTAAACGACTCGACGACGACACCCTTCTCTACAGCTTCACGGTAACAGACCCTACAACGTGGACGACTCCGTGGTCAGTCGAACTACCGATGCGAAAGAATGACCTCCCGATGTTCGAATACGCCTGTCACGAAGGAAATTACGGCATGGATGGCACGCTAACTGGAGCACGTGCCATCGAAAAGCGAACCAACGAATAGTAATAAAACGGACACCGGCAATCTGTGGTCACTCTGACCAATCACAAACGACTTCAACGACGGCAACGACATAACCACTTGGTTGTCGTCGCCGTCGTTTCAATTTCTGCCTTACTGCTATTCGCTAGCAGTCATGGAAGAACG
>DTWD01000136.1 GCA_012963185.1 Acidobacteriota bacterium | reverse complement strand
GCTCGGGTTAAAGCTTATCGGCCGGCAAACGCCGCGTGACATGCTCGGTGCTCGGGTCGCGGTCATGCTTTCCGATGGGTCGACCCTCTGGCGCCGTGCGCGGGCCGATGGCAGTTATGCGTCCGCGAACGATCCTCGAGTGCTCGTTGGGTTGGCAGAGGCGACGACAGAACTGCGACTACGTGTCACGTGGCCCAGTGGATTGACGGAAGAATGGTTGGACCTTCCGATTAACCAGTACACCACGTTGACTGAAGGTACCGGTGGGTCTCTATCACCATGAATAGAAAGACACTTACGAGAATGCTGTGGGTCATGATGCCGGCTCTCTGGGTTGCTTGCGGTCCGGCGGCTGATCCGGTATCTGAAACGAATCCGACGTCACCGGACGTTCGTGGAGCGGCGCTACTGAATGTTCCAGATAGGTTTGCGGAGCCGCCACCGCCCTTGGTGCTACCGGACTTAATACAGTTGTCTGAATCACTTCAGACGCAAATCAGAACACAGCATGCGCGTGTGCTGGAGTTAAGTGAAGACGGAGATGGCGTATCGGGTGTCGTCGGTGAGGCGTACGGTGAGCTCGGGATGATTTTGATGGCGACTGATCTTGAGGCCACGGCCACTGACGCCTTCTTACACGCGCATAGCTTGGTTCCCAGTGAGATGAGATGGCCGTACTATCTCGCGCAGTTATTTCGGGAAAATGGTGACACGCCAAGTGCGATTGAGTTTTACGAACGAGCGCTTCGGTTGGACCCGACGTATTTGGCCGCTCAGGTGTGGCTCGGAGAGGTGTATCTTGATGCCAGCCGACCTGAAGATGCCGAGGCGGCGTTTGAGCGGGCTCTCGGACTGAATCCTTCGTCGGCGGCCGCGTTGTCGGGCATGGGACGGACTGCATTGGCGGTCGGGGATGCCGAGCGGGCGGTCGAATATCTTGAACAGGCATTGGCTGTGGGACCGACCGCGTGGAATCTTCACTATAGTCTTGCGGCCGCCTATCGAACGCTTGGAGACCTCGAAAAGGTCGAGTCCCATCTTCAGCAGCGGGGCGGAGACCCTCCACGTCCACAGGATCCGTTGATGGATGCCTATGACGGCTTGTTGCAGAGCGCGCGGGCCTATGAAAACCGCGGTACGCAGGCGATGGGTGAAGAACGGTATGAGGAGGCAGCCGTCATTTTTCGAGAAGGGCTAGCGGAAACTCCTGATGACGCTGGGCTTCACCACTGGTTGGGGGCGACCCTGATGGTGACTGGAGATACTCGCGGTGCCGGGGAACAATTTACGGAAGCCCTTCGGCTCGATCCTGAATATGCAGATTCGCACCTTGGGCTTGGAGCGTTGTTGCTGGGTAGTGGGCGATATCCTGAGGCGCTCGATGCGTTCGAAACGGCCGTGGCCATTCGGCCGAATTATTTTCAGGCTCGACTTGGGTTGGCCGACGCGCTGCGAGCAACTGGCCAGCTGGAGGGTGCGGCACAACAACTCGATCAGGTCATTGACCTTGACCCATCCTTTGTCGATGGGTGGATGGCTCGAGCGATGACACAAATTCAACTTGGCCAGTTTCGTGAGGCACGTGATGGATTACGGCAGGGCGTGCTTATCCATGCAGACCATCCTGGTCTTTCAGACCTTCTGGTTCGGATTCTTGCGGCAGCACCAGACGCTGCTGTGCGCGATGGTGTGGAAGCGGTTTCCATTATGCAGGAGCGATTTAAGGGGCCGGTTAGCCTCGAGATGTACGAGACGATGGCGATGGCCCTGGCTGAAGTCGGGCGGTACGAGGAGGCGGCCAACTGGCAGCGTCAGGCCATGAGTGTTGCCGAACAAAATGGTCGCTCTGATGTTGCGGCATTGATGGCCGAAGCGCTTGCCCTCTACGAGCAGGGACAGCCTGCGCGCACATTTTTCAACCAAAATATCAGGTGATCCAAGATATTGGATTAGACATCCAATCTGTTGAATCATCACGGTATTTCACAGAGATATGAATTATTTGGTCTTTAGACAGAAGTCATTTATTTACAAGTATTTAAGTCCTTTAAAACAAATATTTGGTTTTTTTGTATTTCTGGAACAGTTCTTGCTTATTAAACGGTGCGGGGTGCGCTATGTGTGTACTCCAGAGGAGGAAGAACCGTATGAAACTGTCGAAGTTGTTCATTGTCGCGCTCGCGGTGGTCTTAGTACCAGCCGCAGCCTTTGCCCAGACACAAATTACGGGTGAAGTCACCGACAATACAGGCGGCGTCCTACCAGGCGTCACTATAGAAGCAGCCAGCCCGTTGCTGATTGAAGGAAGCCGCGTTGCGGTGACCGATGGCCAGGGCCGGTACACCATCATCGGTCTTACGGCTGGCACGTATACCGTAACGATGACACTCCCGGGGTTCTCGACCTTTATTGCTGAAGGGGTTGAGGTACCGGCGAACTTTACACAGACGCAGGATGGGTCCATGTCGGTCGGTGGAATCGAAGAGACGGTGACCGTCTCGGGTGAATCCCCCGTCGTCGACGTGCAAAGTGCAGCCCGAACCGAGGTCATGACGCGTGACGTGATTGACTCGTTGCCGACGCCTCGGAACACCCAGTCCATCGGCTATCTCGCCCAGGGCGTGCGGCTTACCCGGCCGGACGTGGGTGGTGCGCAGATGATGGAACAGGTGCGGATGACGTCGCATGGCGCCAACGCACGTCACACCACGATGCAGGTTGACGGCATGATGGTCAACTCGCAAATGGGTGACGGCCTCATCATGAACTACAACAACCAGGCGCTGAGCCAGGAAATGGCGATCAGCACCTCAGGTAGCCCGGCTGAAGTTCAGGCGGGTGGTCTGCGGTTGAACATGATTCCGAAAGATGGGGGTAATAACCTCAGCGGAACCGTGTATGTCGGGTTCACCCTGAACAACTCGTGGCAGTCTGATAACTTCACGCAGAAGATGAAGGACCTCGGCTTGAGCTCGAACCAGGCTGTGAACAACATTCACGACATCAATCCGGCCATTGGTGGCCCGATTGTGCGTGACCGGTTGTGGTTCTTCACCTCGGTGCGGGCGATCTCGGTTGACGAGATTTTCCCTGGGGCGTTTCAGCCGACGATTAAGTCGACTGCCACGCAGGCCCAGATCAATGACTACTTCAACCGAGGTAGTAATGTCACCTGTGAATCCGGTTTGACCGGATGTGTGAGTGACCACCCGGCGATCGCGTCGGTGGTCCCGGCTATTGCGGAACAGCATGTCCGCAGTGCGCTCCTCCGTTTGACCGCGCAAGCGACCCAACGGAACAAGGTCAGTGTGTATCTTGATCGCATCTTCAAGTGGAAGAAGCGTGAGTTCACGGCGACCCGTGAGCCGATCCGTGCGTCCGGTCACCGTGACCCAGCCCAAGCGAACTACCACACGGCGCAGTTGAAGTGGACCTCGACGGTCAGCAGCCGCGCATTGTTGGAAATTGGCTACTCGCAGGTCTACGAACGGTTACTCATTCGGAACCAGGACAACGCCCCGATCAGCGAAGGCGGCCCTGGTATCCAGTTACGCTATGACACGCCGAGCGATCTGCGCATGTGTGTGAACTCGCCGTGTTACCACGATGCGAGCTATGACATGACCCGCCCCTGGTTCAGTGAGGCAGTTCTGGGTGACCTCTCAACAGGTCGTCAGACCCGTAACTACTGGGGCGACATCTGGATTACACCGTCCGACCGGTTTGTGCCGAGCGCGTCGTTTGCGTACGTGACCGGATCACACAACTTCAAGACAGGTGTCCAGTACTCCTTCGGTAACGATGGGGACACACGTAACCGTAACGGTCACGTCAACGTGCGGCCGTACAATGGTTTCCCGGTCTCGGGTTCGACTGAAGACCGGCACGGTGTCGATGCCCTCAACTATCCTGTCAGCTGGAACACCAATGTCCGTCGTGACGTGGGGATCTATGCACAGGACACCTGGACCGTCGATCGGTTGACCATGAATATTGGGATGCGGATAGATCGGTTCGAGTCCCTGTCGGATACGTACCGGACCGGCACGGCGTTGCCTGCTGGCCGTTGGATCAATGCCCGACTGGCACCGCGTTTCGAACAAGGTCCGTTCTGGACGGATTACTCCCCGCGCATCAGCGTGGTCTATGACCTGTTCGGCGATGCCCGAACCGCGTTGAAGTTCTCGATGAACAAGTTCATGCGGCCGTATGCCAGTGGTCACGCCGAACGGTACTCACCGTATCGTGAACGTAGTGACCGTCGTGACTGGTTCGACTGTGCGCTGAATCCAGCCATCCTGACGGCAGGGGCAGCGGGCAATCCGACTGATTGCGGTACTGCGGCACAGTTGGCAGGCCTTCCGGCCTCGGCCTCGCACTACATGTCGACGAACTACGACGGCATCGTGCAGGATCACGAAATGGGACTCGTCAACAACACGGCCGTCTTCCAGGCGACCTCGTTGGCGCAGTCGGGTGCAAGTCCTGACCCGAGCCTCCAGCGTGAATACAACTGGGAATACAGTGCGAGCCTTCAGCACGAACTCGCACCGCGCGTGTCCTTGACCGTGGCGTACTACCGTCGCGTCTTCTCGGATATCGAGCAGCGCAGCAACCGTGCGCTTCAAACGTGTAATCCGAACACCGCAACTGCGAATGCGCAGTGTGGTAGCTGGACGCCGTTTAATGTCTCGTTTGATGACCCGGCTGGGCGCCTCGCCTACCTGAGCAGTATTGGTTCAGGTGTGACG
>DTWD01000135.1 GCA_012963185.1 Acidobacteriota bacterium | reverse complement strand
GGGAGCACTTATCCGACCAGGCTATCCACCATTTTGAAAAGGCCTTAGACCTCGACAAGCAGACCATCCCAGCTTCATTAAACCTTGGCGACGTGTACATGTCTCAAAAGGACACACGAAAAGCCATCGCAATTTGGGAACAAATCATCAGAACAGCCCCCGAACGTTCGTATCTTGCTTTTAAGCGACTAGAACATGCGTACGAAACGTTAGGGCAGCGGACCCGATTCGCCGAACTCTGCCAGCAGTTAATTGAGACGAACCCACAGGATTGGCGCGCACGCCTCTCACTCGGTCAACACTTTGCAGGTCATGGACAATCAGCGCAGGCACTCGATCTTTTCTTTGAATCATTAGTGCATAACCCACATGCACTTGCTGTTCACCAAGCGATCTGGCGGTCGTTAGCCGCGCTGGCCTTCAACCGCTCACTCGTAAGGCAGTATATCGAACTCACTCACGATGCTGTTTTTTATCTCGATCCGCATGTGTGTATCCGGTGCCGATATCGAAGTACCGAGCTACTGTGGCAATGTCCTCAATGCCATGAGTGGAACACGTTTATTGAAGAGCGAATCGCGACCGCCGAAGATGCGACGGAAGACACTGATGTACAAGAGGCGGCCGTCTAGCATTCTGAGCGCTAATGAAACGCATCGCACTCACAGGTGGCATTGGGACAGGTAAAACGCACGTACTTCGCATGATTCGTCGGAATGGCATTCCAACACTCGACGCTGACCAAGTCTCTCGGGCCGTCGTTGATGTCGGCCAACCTGCTCACCACACACTTCGACAATGTTTTGGAGACGATTATTTCCTTCCAAACCAGCAGGTCAATCGAGCCGCATTGGCAAAATTAGTTTTTGATAATCAGACTGCTCGAGCACAACTAGAATCGATCGTCCATCCAGTAATAAGACGCCTTATTGACGACTGGTTCGCGCGATGCGCAGACACGACCAGTAACACCGTTGCGATCGCTGAAATTCCATTACTTTACGAAACGAATCGTGCCGAGGTGTTTGACAATGTCATAGTAGTGAGCTGTGCACCGAAAGTGCAGGTTGTCCGCATCATCAAACGCGACAAACTTTCCGCAGTAGATGCCCAATACCGATTAGCAGCACAGCTACCAATTGCACGAAAGATAGCCGCGGCATCATGGGTCGTCCGAACAGACGGAACCAACACAGAAACTGCACAGCAAGTAGATCGGCTCTGCCTCGCGTTACAAACCGCGCAATAATCGCGCTCCACGCTCAAGTACACCTAATCTCTGCAGCGGTCACGGTATTCGACATCAAGATTGCAATCGTAAGTGGTCCAACTCCACCAGGAACGGGCGTCAACGCTCCGGCGACCTGATCAACATCTGGATGAACATCCCCACACCACACTTGACCACGTTTTTCAAAAGCTGACATCTTCTTCGAAGTCGCACCGAATATCGCCTCCACCATCGATCGGTCGGTTAAGGCATTCGTCCCAACGTCAATTACTGCCGCGCCTGGTTTTACAAAGGCACCTGTCACAAAGGCCGGTCGCCCAATCGCAGCCACAAGGATATCCGCCTTTGACGTCACATCTGCCAGGTTTTCTGTCCGCGAGTGACAGATAGTGACTGTTGCGTGTCGATGCAAGAGCAGCATCGCCATTGGCTTCCCTACAATATCGCTGCGACCAATCACCACCGCCCGTCGTCCTGCTATCTCGATACCACTTCGATCGAGTAGTTCAATAACACCCGACGGCGTACAAGCCGCAAACGGCGCGCGTTTTTGAACGAGCCGACCTACGTTCAACGGATGAAATCCATCGACATCTTTCTCGACATCGATCGCATCAAATAACTTCTGCTCCCCGTCAGCACCCATACCGCGAGGCAATGGAGATTGGACAAGAATGCCGTCAATTAGAGCATCTTTGTTGAAACGGAATACGATCGACATCGCCTCATCAAAGCTCGCCGTATCGGGTAATCGCTCGAGGACCGTCGCCATACCTAATTCATCACTCGTCTTCATCTTATTTCGGACGTATGACGCGGAACCTGGGTCATCACCGGCCAGTAGGATGCCTAGCCTCGGTGTTCTACCAGCCGCAACACGAAACGACTCAATGCGTGTACGTAGTGATTCTCTAATCTCAGCAGCGACGGCCCTTCCATCGAGCACGCGTGCTCTGCTCTCATATCTGTTCACAGTTCCCTTTCGAATTGAAAGCCTCAGCGTTGGGATTTCGAGTTTACCTCGGGTTTCGGTAGAATGCCCGCCAACCTACCGATAACAACGTATAAATGAATACCGGTCACTCTCGCGGCAGTTGGGGTTCTCGTTCTGGATTCATTCTTGCCGCTGCGGGTTCCGCGGTCGGATTGGGAAATATCTGGGGCTTCCCAACGCAAGTCGGCCAAGGCGGCGGTGCCGCCTTCGTGCTTGTCTACCTCATTTGCGTCCTACTTATCTGTGCACCGATCATGGTTGCCGAAATCGCCCTTGGGCGCCATAGTCGGCTCAGCCCAGCCGGTGCGTTTCGAAGCCTAGCTCCTGACAGCAGATGGTGGATCGTGGGTGCCCTCGGAGTGGCAACTGGCGCAGGGATCCTCTCGTTCTATTCTGTTATCGCCGGCTGGACAGTCGCGTACGTCTGGTTCACTGCCACATCGGCCGTTTCCGGAAACGCAGACTCTATCAATCAATTTTTCGAAGCATTTACAAGTAACGGGACCGTAAATCTCGCACTGACCTCCCTCGTACTCGGGGCCACCGCAACGATCCTATTAGGCGGTGTACGTACTGGGATCGAACGAGCAACTAAAGCGCTTATGCCGGCGCTGATCGTCTTGCTCCTCATTTTGGCTGTGCGCGCAGCGACCCTCCCAGGCGCAGAGGTTGGTCTCGATTATTACATGCGACCGGACCTGACCCGTCTCCTCGACGTTAGCGTATTCAACGCCGCACTCGGCCAAGCATTTTTCTCCCTCAGTCTTGGAATGGGCGCCATGATTACGTACGGGAGCTACCTTGGTCGCCACGCGGCCATTGGAGCTTCGACCGTCTGGGTCGTGATCCTGGATACATTGATTGCTCTACTCGCCGGATTCATCATCTTTCCGGCCGGCTTCTCAATCACGGGGTTCGACCCCACCAGCAGTGGCCCAGGCCTCATCTTTACAGTTCTCCCACGTTTATTCTCCACCATCCCCGGTGGAAATCTATTCGGCGCTGCTTTCTTTCTTCTTTTAAGTCTGGCGGCGTTGACCTCAACGATTTCGTTACTCGAAGTACCAGTCTCACATTGCGTCGATACCCGTGGCTGGTCGCGCCGGAAAGCAGTTGCAATCGTGACAAGCGGCGTGTTCGTACTTGCCATCCCATCGTCCCTCGGAAACGGCGCCGTCGGACTTTTTACCGATCTGCCGATTATCGGTGGTACCTTTTTAGACTTGATGGCAACCATTTGGAATAATTTCTCATTACCGATTGGTGGGCTTTTGACTTCAATTTTTGTTGGTCGCGTGTGGCATGTTGATCGAGCACTTGAGGAATTATGTGCTGAAGGTGCCTCGTTTCCGGTCGCCTCACTCTGGGTTTTCCTTGTCAAATGGGTTTGCCCTGTAGCGATTGGGTCAATCATTATCGCAACAGCATTAGCGACGTTTTAACGAATCTCTGGACGTCTACGACGATGAACTTACTTACTGAACAAATCCAAGCCGTCGACAGCTTCATCTGGCAACCCTTCGTTATGCCACTGGTTCTGGTTGTCGTTGGTGGACTGATCACACTCGTAACCGGATTTGTTCAAATTCGTCGGTTTCCGATCGCCGTACGGCTCGCGCTACAGGGTGCCTTCACACGCGATATCGATGCGAACGACGGCACAGGAACTATTACACAATTCCAAGCACTGTCTACGGCACTCGCTTCGACCGTCGGCAATGGCAATATCGGTGGCGTCGCAACAGCGATTCTGATTGGCGGTCCCGGTGCCATTTTCTGGATGTGGATCACCGCGGCTGTCGGCATGGCGACCAAGTACGCTGAAGCTGTCCTGGGAGTCCACTACCGCGTAACACGGGAAACCGGAGAACTTGCCAGTGGCCCGATGTACTACATTACTCAGGGAATCCCCAATAAGCTGATCGGTCGTATCCTGTCGTATCTCTTCGCTTTTTTTGGGGCTTGTGCCGCCTTATTTGGCACTGGCAACATGGCTCAATCAAATACCATCGCTAGAACATTTGCCGAGGCCGCAAGAAGCCTCGTCGGTATTGACGTGCCTCTTTGGTTTCCCGGGATCTTAATCACCACGGCGGTTGGGCTTGTCCTAGTCGGGGGAATTCGGCGTATCGCATCAGTCGCTGAACGACTGGTTCCCGCCATGATTGTCCTTTACGTATTTGCCGCCGGGTTGTTCATCATCCTTAATCTGACCCAGGTCCCTGACGTACTCATCCTTATCGTGAGCAACGCGCTTGACCCAGCGGCCGCGGTCGGTGGATTTGCTGGTGCATCAGTCGCACAAGTGATCGCGGCAGGCGTTAGCCGAGGCGTACTCTCGAATGAGGCTGGAATGGGAAGTGCACCGATCGCGCATGGAATCGCAAAGGTAACGCACCCGACTGAGCAGGGTGTTATTGGTATCTTCGAGGTCTTTATTGACACGATCGTTATCTGCACCATGACAGCATTCGTTATCTTAACTTCAGGACTCTGGACTGAGGCTGCATATCAAGGAGCTAGCGGTGACCTAACGGCAGCGGCCTTGAGCACATCCGTGCCTCTGGCTTCCCTAGTCGTCGCGCTCTGTTCATTTCTATTTGGGTTTTCTACTTTGATCGGCTGGTCGTACTACGGTGAAAAGTGCGTCGAGTTCATGTTCGGATCACAGGTGATCCGGCCTTATCGCATACTCTTCACGGCCATGATCCTCATTGGGTCCATCGTGTCCGTGCCCCTCGTGTGGGCGATCGGCACGCTCCTCAATGGATTCATGGCATTTCCCAACCTAATCGCGATTGTTTTCCTGGTCGGAACTGTCCGAAAGCTCAACGCTAGTTACACCGACAATCGTTCTAAATAGGCACGCGTCCGCTGCGTGGGATCTCCGCCCGAAAAAACGTCTCCGATAACAGACACGCTCGATGCACCTGCAGCTAAGACATCGGACGCGTTCTCTAGCGTAATCCCTCCGATCGCAACGATCGGCAACGGACCCACAGACGCCCGGGCCGACGCGATCGCGTCAAGTCCAACAGTGGCGTACGCCGTAT
>DTWD01000134.1 GCA_012963185.1 Acidobacteriota bacterium | reverse complement strand
CACCGCCCGCGACTGCGATATACGCTCTTGCTCCACTTAATCGTCGTCCAAACATCAGGCACTGGCCACTGCCAATCGATAATAGGGTCTCCGAAGAGACCTCATACTCATCGAGCCGGAGTATGAATTCTGCTCCAGACACCGCAACTTGACTTTCCCTATTGAAGCGAATCGTCGGGCCTGCCAGCGTGACCTCAAGTGCGGCAGTCTGATCACGGTTCCCAACCAATCTATTTGCTAACCTTAAGGACAGCCTATCCATTGCACCAGAGACCGAAACGCCGTGATGCTGCGCTCCCCAACGACCTAAATCTTGCAGAGTAGTTAGCAATCCGGGATCTTCTACTGTCAGCGAGACCGGAGATATCACAACGTGCTCTCTTGGATTCGTTCATAATCCTGCTCGCCAATCGGTTCAAAACGAACCCTCTTCCCTGACTCGAGAAGAAATGGGCGCTCGATTGACCAATTCAGTAACTTTACCGGGCACCGCCCAATGATCTGCCAGCCACCGGGTGACTGCGAGGGATAGACGCCAGTCTGTTTTCCTGCAATACCTACGGACCCAGCATGAACAACAAGCCTTGGATTTTTTCGACGCGGAGCAGCAATCTTTTGATCAACTTTGCCGAGATAGGCAAAGCCAGGTAGAAACCCGAGCATATAAACGCGGTATGTCACCGAGGCATGGCGTCGAACGACGTCATGCTCGCTGCACTGTGCGTATGCCGAAACTACTGACAGGTCAGGTCCATATCGACCGCCGTAACATACGGGCAATCGAATCGGTTCTAGCTCCTTGTCCTTCTCAGGTTCCGCCACTGTCTTATTTGCAAGATCCCGAATGACTCCAACGGCCAATTCATTGTCAATCGCTAAAAGATCGAAATAGACCGTAACGGACGCATATGCCTCCACCACGTCACGAACCCACGGCAATTGACGGCTTCGTATCTCACAGGCCAGCGCCACGCAGCGGGAATTAATAATCGGATCGATGCATTCAGGAAATGAAACAACTATCCCGCTATCACCTTCTTGCCGTATGGTCCACGATGACTGATCCGAATTCATCACCCTGTAATATCCGACGGATCCTCCGGAGCCTTTTCAAGGCGAGCCAGAATATCATTGTGTAATCTTCCAAATTCACCGTTCGACATTAACACGATCACGTCACCACTTTGTGCAGTATCAACAACATGTTCACACACATCTTCAAGTGTGGATGCTGCGTAAGCACAAGTACCAACAGCACGAAGGTCACCAACTAACTTTTCCACTGAGAGCCGTTCTTTATCTGGAATGGTTGTACGAAAGACCGGAGCTACGACCACATCATCAGCCAGTGCGAGCGCTTCTGCGAACGATTGTTGAAACACTTTCCGGCATGCCGTTGCAGAACGAGGTTCAAATACTGCACAGATTCTATGGTCTCCTTTTGCTCGCAACGCCCCTAACGTTTCCCGTATAGCTGTCGGGTGATGCGCGAAATCATCGTAAATGGAAATATTCC
This sequence comes from Acidobacteriota bacterium, assembly GCA_012963185.1. Next base: position 5,498 of record DTWD01000134.1, on the reverse strand, counting down.
GTGAGGTACCCCGGAGTTCTAACCGCCGACGAACACCTCTAAATTCACCTAATGCTTCCGCGCACTCATTCGGGTTTACTCCTACCGCATCCGCAACCGCAATCGCCGCAAGTGCATTTCGTACATTGAATGCCCCTAGCAAAGGAAGACTCACATCCGCAACCCCACGGTTCTCATGCAGAACCTTAAATGTCGTAGAGTCACTCTCGTACACAAGATCTACTGCACGCCAATTCGAACCTGGATTAAGTCCAAACGTTTCAACGGGAGCCTTGGCATACGCTTTGAGCGCTGAAGCCTCACCATCATCACCCCCAAGCATTACACGTCCATTAGCGGGCACGACGCCAAGGAATCTGCGGAATGTCGCACGGACTGCGTCTAAGTCCTCGTAGATATCCACGTGATCAAACTCGACATTGCCTACAACGGCGATATCTGGGAGATATTTAAGGCACTTCGCCGTCTTATCGAAAAATGCACTGTCGTATTCATCTCCCTCAATCACAAACGACCGTCCATTGCCGATTCTAAAACTGGCCCCAAAATTCTCCGGAATCCCGCCGATCAAAAAACTCGGATCAGAACCTGCCCGAACGAGAGACCATGCAATCATGGACGTAGTCGTCGTCTTTCCATGAGTACCGGCAACAACAATGGGCTTCCGGCTCCACAAGAAACGATCGCGAAGCATCTCCGGAAGAGACATGTATCGCAGCCGTTTATCCAAAACTGCCTCAACCTCTGGATTCCCTCGCGATACGGCATTGCCGATTACAACCACATCGATATCTTCCGTAATATGAAATGCGTCATATCCAAGTAGAGGGAAAATGCCCTGCTCTTCAAGAAAACGATCCATGGGCGGGTATATCCCTGCGTCGGAACCACGAACCTCCCAACCACTCTCTTTGAGCATCGCGGCAAGAGGCGCCATCGCAGTGCCGCATATTCCAATTAGATACGCAGTCATGCGGTCACTGCTGCTTCCTCTAAGACAACCCCAACTCGCGGATTGGTGTAAACACTAGCCTCCACCCCAAGAGGCACAGTGACCATCGGATGAGCCGTATGTCCTGTCCGCAGTCCAAACAATGCAGGGCCCTCGATATCACCAGTGTAGTTATCCAATACCGACCGTGCAGACAGCACTCCGTCTTTCTCTAAACAACCCGGAAACTCAGAGCAGAGCAACGCGCAGGCTCGTTTAAGAAGCCCCGCTTGACGGATTTGATTCATCATTCGATCAACTCGATACGGCCGCTCCTCGACGTCGTCCAATAGCAAGACATATTTATCAGGCGGACTAAATGGAAACGGTGTGCCAAGCGATGAAACAATTTGAGTGAGAGTTCCTCCATAGATTGGCCCACGCGATGCTCCAGGTTTCATCACATCAACGCCATCACAGTTCACCGCCCCGTAAGGGATCGCTGACATAAGTTGCCTGACCAGAGAAGCCCTGTCATATCTCTCACGACCATTCCCAAGTGTCACGACCATCGGCCCATGAAACACAGCTATTTCGCACTGAATACTTGCGAAACTTAGTAATGACGTAATGTCACTACATCCAATCAACACTTTTGGCGTTCTCCGAAAGTCAGTAATATTAAAAAACGGCAGTAACTGAGCACTGCCGTACCCACCGCGCACAGCCATCACAGCCGCAATAGTAGGATCACGCCACGCCGCAAAGAAATCCTCCGCACGACTCGATGCACTACCCGCAACATACTCTGACCTATCAAACACTAACCTATTAAAAACAGGTTCCAACCCAATCGACCGGAGCTCTATGAGTCCACGTTCAAAATCTTCTCTATCAAATGGACTAGCTGGTGCAACCACAGCGATACGATCGCCTTCGCAAAGCGCAGGAGGCTTAATCATCTACAGATATCTCCGCATTGTCTCCGCAATTTCTTGATGATCCGAACATCCTATTACCTCGTTCAGTTCACTCGCTGATGGTGGTCGCCACAACAGATCTTCACTTAAAAACTTTACTTTTATTCGTCGTTGACGACTCAGCGCATCCTCTACGCGTTTCTCAGACAAGCTGCCACCCTCCACCGCATGAATAATGCCTTCAATGATCGACACGTGAAGACTGTGATCAGAACCACATAACAGCAGTACGTCACAGCCAGCCGCTACCGCCTGCACCGAGGCCTCCACTGGATCGTAGTTTTGTACGATTGCCCCCATCTCCATATCGTCGGTAATAATCAGGCCGTCAAAACCCAGCTCATCCCGCAACAATGTCCCTATGATTACCGAAGATAATGTGGCTGGACATCGGTCATCCAAAGCAGGATAACTCACATGCGCGGTCATTAGAGCCGACACATCCGCTGCGATTGCGGCACAGAACGGTTTGATCTCCACCTCTCTAAGCCTTGCTTCATCCAACTCCACGACGGGAAGACACAAATGCGAATCAGAGCTCGAATCACCATGGCCCGGAAAGTGTTTTCCGCATGCCGCAACACCAACATCCTGGATAGCCGAGACTATCGCCTGGCCTAAGTTAGCGACGTCCATCGCATTCTTCCCGATAGCCCGATCGCCGATTACGGGATTGTCTGAATTTGTCGCAACGTCTAGTACGGGGGCGAAATCCAGCGTAATACCAGTTATTTGGAGTTCAAGCGCCAGGGCTTTTGCAAATTTAACTGCAAGTTGTTCGTCGCCACACCGTCCGAGCGTTGCAAGGGGAGGCCATTCTGTATGAGGCGTCCGAAGGCGCTGCACACGCCCTCCCTCCTGGTCAATGCTGACCCACATTGGCAACTCCTGCTTGAACTGTTTCGCGGCGTAGGCTTGTTCAGCAATCTGGGCAGGCTCCTCGATATTGCGCGCGAATAAAATAACGCCGCCAAGTTCGAAATCACGAGCGATACACCAAAGTTCTGCAGGTACTGTAAGACCGTCGTACCCGGCGATAATAAGCTGTCCGATTTTTTTGTGAAGGCGTCGTGACATTATCAATTTGATCAGCTGATTCGACCGCATTAAACCAGCAACGCACAATCGTGTGATTTCAAATACGCGCGTTTTGCGGGCAAACATTATAATGCGCGCTTGCGCATCATTTCCTCTGCGCCAACTCGCATTGACCTTGCAGGCGGCACACTAGACATCTGGCCACTCTACCTTTTCCACAGCAATTCACAAACGCTTAATGTCGCGATCACACGACGCGCAGAATGTGTCTTATCACCACATCCAAACGGGCGGCTCCGGCTCGATGCGAATGATACCGGTGCGACGATTGAAGTCGATAACTACACCGAGCTTGAGAGCCGCAATGCAAGCATGTTACTCAGCCGTATCGCCCGCCACTTCTCAGCAAGCGACATGGTCATCTCCACTCGATCTGATTCACCGGTTGGGGCCGGACTGGCTGGATCGTCCGCCCTCAACGTAGCGCTCTGTGCAGCTTTTCAGCGGTGGAACCAACAGCCAATCAAAGCAGAACCATTGATGCGATTAGCCCAAGACATTGAGGCGCAAGTGATTAGCGTTCCGACTGGCGCACAGGATTACCGTCCTGCGACGTTCGGTGGTATCGCGGCACTTCATCTCCGACCCGGCGCTATCGAACGAACACCATTGCAGGTAGATCACAACGAACTCACTGCTCGTATCGTACTTGCCTACACGGGCCAAAGCCGACAATCCGGGATCAATAACTGGTTAATTACCAAGGCTCATATCGATGGAGACAAAACCGTCTTTGCTCTCTTCGAGGAGATCAGAGACATTGCTCTCTCTATGAGACACGCACTCGAACATGGCGACTGGAATGAAGTCGGCAAAAACATTGCAGCCGAATGGATCCTACGGAAACGACTAGCACCATCCGTCACTAATCAATATGTCGACCAGATTATTCAGAACGGACTCGATGCCGGGGCACTCGCGGGCAAACTATGCGGAGCCGGTGGTGGCGGCTGTGCAATCTTTTTTATTGAACCGGACAGACAGGCCGCTGTTCAGCAAGCGGTAGAATTAGCTGGCGCTGAAATACTTAACTATTCGATCGACACCGAAGGGCTTCACGTTGCAACGGAAGAAAGTGACCTCGGTGCCTGACGGACATCCTGTATTCAGGAAAGTTATTACAATAACCGTCCTGTAGTTGGGCCTCGACGACAACGTAATTAACGGCCGCCCGATGAGTACGAAAGCCACTCGACGAATCAAAGAGCTCTATTACGACACTACCAAATCTAGTATTGAAAAGGATTTGCGCGAAGCGATCGAGCTATTCAAAACATTACAAGACGAACCAGATCGAGAGTCCGTGGCCATTTATATGGACGGTTTATCCCAGATGCGGTCTGAATGGCGTATAGAGAAGGCTCGCGTCCGAGAAAAAGCGGGACGAGCGAGCCTTAAGGAACAACCCGCTCGACCACAGAAACGGAAGCGTCGCCTACGAAACAAGTAAACTGCCTACCGGCGTTAATTACGGTAAAAAGTAGGTCTGATAATTAGAATGATCAATGGTGAGAGTGACCACCTCACCATTGCCACCCAAGGGTCTCACGAGTCGGTTATTTATTTTCAACGACAGAACACCGGCGTCGCCAATATTCAGAATAGTCCGATCCGTAAAGCGAATAATCTCTCGCTCGCCAGGCTTCATTAGTTTCGACAACGACTGGACACCGTCCACCACAGCGGAAACCCAACACTCCGCTTGCGGTGCCAATTCAATGACCAGCTCGTTATCTGTCACGGCAACGTCGTGGTCGATCGACTCGATCGTCGGTTCTGGACCCACGACTCCTGCAGCAGAATTGTGACTCATGGTAGTGGTATCGCTCACCGAAGTGACGACAACGTCGCTGGCCTCCGGACTATCTTTAAAAACCAAGTAGACAACAACCGCCAAGCCCACCACACTCAATACCGTAACGACAATCGTGATAGCTGCCGCTACTTGACGCTTCCCGTACTCCTCGTTCGCAAATGCGGTGACAGTGTCAGACTTAACAATTTGACCAACTTCGTCCGGATACTTTTCGACAAATTCATCAAGGATCACTTTAGCTTCAAGACCGAGGACGCCGCAGTACGTTTTTATAAACGCACGGACGTAGATTCCTCGTGGCAGAAACTTGAAATCTTCCTCCTCCAAACCTTTCAGTGTAGCGGCTGAGATTCTTGTGTCTCTAGAAACATCACCCAGCGCAATTCCTTTTGCTTCACGCGCCGCCTGGAGCTTTTTCCCTGGAGACATCTCGTCCAATCCCATTCCAATAGAGTAGCAAGCCTTAAATGTATTAACCGGTTATTTTTAAATCCGATGAAGGCAATTTATGCTCCAGTTAAGCCCTAGGCACACAATTGCACACAAATTCAACAAACTTTTCAATTAATCTGGATCGATGTCGGACCGTTTTGCCTCCCCCAAACGTACCCCATCATCTCAAAAGACCCCAGAAATGAATAGAACTCAACGAGTACATATGAGGAGCTCTCCA
>DTWD01000133.1 GCA_012963185.1 Acidobacteriota bacterium | reverse complement strand
GTCAATCTTGATTTTGATCTGTTCGACTCGGTGTACCACGATAACTGCGCAACCGTGATCTCCAGAGTGCCAACACTAGCTCGACCTCTCAGCGTCCGTACATAAATATGGGAGTGGCAAATGCCAACAAGTATCACTAAGCCCGCGGGGCGAACAACATTGCTGGTCTTAGTGTTGTTAGTTCTGGCGGGACCAGTCTTCAAGGCTCAGAATACCAGGTCATATCCTTCATCTGGCCATGGTGGAAATTACATGTTCAACTTCTATTTCCCACCCGCGCCCAGCTCAACTCCTTGGGCGCCAGACTGGTCTCCCGATGGTTCGTTAATCGCAGTGGCCATGAGCGGTTCCATTTGGACCGTCGACCCGGACACAGGACGTTCCGAGGAAGTGACCTATTCCGAGAAATATCATTCTTCACCAGACTGGTCACCGGATGGTCGATGGATCGTCTATACGGCAGACGACGGGGGACAGACAATTCAGTTGGAGATCGTCGAGGTCTCCACGGGACGGAGCCATAATCTGACCGACGACAATTTCATCTACACCGACCCCGTGTTTTCACCTGACGGCAGTCGGGTTGCGTATGTGTCAACGAAACCAAACGGTTACTTCAATGTCTACGTTCGTGAAATTAAGGATGGCCAGTGGAGCGGGGATGAGATTGCCATTACCCAAGATCACGCATACCCAAATAACCGGCTCTATTTCGGCCCTTGGGACATGCACATCACACCATCATGGCTACCGAACAACAATGAACTCCTGATCGTATCGAACAGGGATGTGCCTCTCGGCTCTGGGAATGTAATAAGAATTCCGGCATTACCCAACGGTATCGAGCAAGCCGAAACAGTGCTCGTTGAACAAACCTTGTATCGTGCTCGCCCGGATGTCTCAATTGATGGCAAACGGTTTGTATATTCCTCGACCCGCGGCGCAGCCGATCAATTCAATAACCTGTACGTGCAGCCGACCGCTGGAGGAGAACCGTATAAGCTCACATTCTTTCAGCATGACGCATTCCATCCACGATGGTCACCCGACGGTGAATGGATTGCTTACATCACGAACAAAGAGGGCCTGCCACAACTTGCACTCCTCGAAACCTACGGCGGTGAGCAGCGAACGGTCTCTATCACCTCTCGACAATGGAGACGACCGATGGGCGTTCTCTCTGCACGCGTCAGAACCGAAGGTTCAGCTGAAATAACAGGTTCCCGCATTCACCTCACCGCTGCCGACGGTAAGTCATATACACCTACCGACGCGTACGCCCGTGTCAGCGCAGCAGGGGATAGAATTTTTCATACCGACGGTGACTTCACCGTGGAACTTCCGGTTGGACCAGTAGAACTAACGGTCGTCAAGGGCTTCGAATTTACGTTCCAGCAAGTCGAAACAGAAATTACCGAGAACGAAGTCACGATGCTGTCCATCGAGCTTGAACCAATTACTGACATGGCCGCAAAGGGGTGGTTTGACGGTTCAACGCATGTTCACATGAACTATGCGGGCAACCTACACAACACCCTTGAAAATCTCATAATGATGTCGGCGGCAGAAGATCAGAATGTTGTCCTCGAGCAAGTGGCTAACAAAGACAACCGAATTCTGGACTATCAGTTCTTCATTCCTGGTGGTGGCCCACATCCGCTTTCGACCTCCGAGCGAATGCTCGTGGTGGGCCAAGAGTACCGACCGCCTTTCTATGGTCACGTCTTCATGTTCGGTATGAAAGACCACTTAATCTCGCCCTTTACAACAGGGTACGAAGGCACAGCCATCGAGAGCTTGTACCCCAGTAACACTGACATGTTTCGCAAGGCACTGAAACAAGGAGCATGGGTTGGATACGTTCACGCCTATGGCGGGGAAAGTGACCCACTTGAGGGGAATCTCGGCGGGGCGAAGGGCTCGATGGTCGACGTCGCACTCGGTACGACTGATGCGATTGAATGGTCGGGAGCGGGTCGTGGTGGATTTTTTCCGATGTATGCCATGTGGAATAACGGCTTAAAGGTGACTGCGGTCGGAGGGGAAGACTCGATCAGTAGTCTGCATCAGAGTAATCTCGTTGGCTCGGTTCGCACTTACGTGCATACAGGTGCCGAAGGTCTCAATATGAGAGCCTGGTTTAATGGAATGCGCAACGGTCACGCCTTCGTATCCACTGGACCGCTTGTTGATCTCACGATCGATGGAAAACTTCCTGGTGAAACCATTGCACTTCCAAGTAGTGGCGGAATCGTCAAAATTGATGCGCGTGTGCGTTCAGTTGTACCACTTGAAAAAGCTTTATTGATCTACAACGGTGAGATCATTGACGAAATCCTTTTCGAAGGAAACCGAAAGGACTTGGATTACTCGAAGTCGATGAAGGTTACTCAAAGTGGCTGGTACCATCTGCGGGTCGAAGGCGCCGAAGCGGACCGATTTCCTTTTGACGCGAAGTACCCGCAAGCATTTACAAATCCTATTTGGATCGAGATCGGAAATGAGCCCGTGCGCGACCGTACCGCTGCTGAATACTCGATACGCTGGATTGATAAACTCCGCCAGATGGCTGAAGAATGGCCAGGGTGGCGATCACAGACTGAACGAGACCACGTCTTCGCGCAATTTGACGAAGCAAGAAAGATCTATGAAGGCTTCGCTGAAGAAGCGCCGTAAACCGTCAATCCGATACATGCCTCTTGAACCCTAGCCGGCCGCGTCTCATCAACCGTTAACCGTTTCTCTTCCCTCGGCATCCACTTCTGCCTTTAGCCTACCGTCGAGGAAAAACATTGCGAAGGGTAATAACGCAGCAATCATGATTCTGACGCCCCAGCCCTTAGACCGACCACGACTTGTCAGTCCACCAACAACGAGCATGCCGAGCCAAATAAAAAGTGCCCCGTGGATCGGTCCCACGACACTCACTGCGAGCGGTAGGTCACGCAGATACTTGAGTGGCATGGCGAAAAAGAGCAACAAAAGGTAGGAGAGTCCCTCAAGGAAGGCGACCGAGCGAAGATGAGACGCCGGTGACCCGAAGTACCTCTCGATAATAGATGAGCGCATGAGCGAACCGAATTCTAGAACAGCACCCGCTCACTGGCTAGCCGCCAACTGTTTGACACCCTAACGAACGGTCATCCTTCACATCACCGGAAAGAAACAGCCGTTCTTCGGTCCCGACCCGCTATAATCCAGATATTCTCAGCATTACGCAACGGAGGAAGAAGCTATGATCCGGAACCGAGTCCTTGTTACCGCCCTCGTCACGACCGCTCTCGCCGCACCGGGTCTGGCCAGGGCGGCCGATTACCACCACGTGCACATCACCTCCGCTAGCCCGCTGCAAGCAGTCGACTGGTATACCCGCCACATGGGTTGCGAGCCGGTCACCGACCGTAACGACGCCGCAAACTGCTACGGAGTAGAGGTCTTATTCGTCCCGCAGATAACCACTGGGACGAGTCAAGGAACCGGCATTGACCACATCGGATTTTCAGTATCAGATCTCCCGGCAAAAATGACCGAACTGGAAAACGTCGGTGTTCGCGGGTCAGGTGTTCGTCTGCAACGTAATGACGATGGGTCGACCTGGCGTGACGTGCCTGGACTCTTCAAGATCGCTTTTGTCTTTGATCCCTGGGGTACACGCATTGAGATGGTCGAAGATCCCGAGACGCTCGGGTTCCACCACGTGCATCTGAGTGCCGCTGATCCTGACGCAACCCTGGCTTGGTATCGCGACGTCATGGGCGGCACACCGGACAGCCTCAAGGGCCGACTTGACGGATTGCGGTTCGGTGACGTCTGGTTCCTCGTATCTCAAAATGCCGAAGGCCTGCCGGGCAGCACTATCGAGCGGGCCATTGACCACATTGCATTCACACTAGACGACCTCGACAGTGCCGCGGCTGATTTCAGGCGGCAGGATGTGCGCTTTGAACAGGAACCGTCGATACCCGAAGGCGGTCGCACCTCGGCCAAGCGTGCCTTCCTGGTCGGCCCTGACAACGTGCGTGTAGCCGTGGTCGAAACTGGCTTTGCGGGCATTGAGTCTGACATCGGTTCCACCATCCTCACGGCCGACGCGCTGGGAAACTACGATACGCCGGACACACCTTGGGGTGAACCTGATCTTCAGGGCATCTGGACCAGTAGTTCGGCAGTCGGTATTCCTTTCGAGCGGCCGGAAAACGTCGACGCGAGCGAGGTAACGGCAGATGAAGCGATTGCGCGTCACGAAGGGCGCCTGCTCGGCGGCATCTGGGGCTACGAACGCGAGTGGCGTGACACCACACTTGAGTACGGCTCAGCCGTCTCTACCCAGGCCGCGATGATCATCGACCCTCCTGACGGTCGGCTGCCGTCACGCATCACAGAGGAAAGCACCCAGGCTTTGGCTGGAGACGAACGCACCGAAAGTCCCACTGCCGCCACAGCAAGGTCGCCCAGCCCATCACCCTACGGTGTTCCGGCTGGCCCCGAAGATCTTTCAACTTGGGTGCGCTGTATTACCCGTGGCCTTATCCCAACACCTGGTGGCTATAACAACGGCCTGCAGATCGTGCAAGGACCAGGGTTTGTCGCAATCACGCGTGAAATGGTCCACGAAACACGAATTGTTCCGACTACACCGCAACCAGCCCTTGGAGAAAAGGTCACTGCGTACCTAGGCAGCTCGCGTGGCCACTGGGACGGAGATACGCTGATAGTCGAGACAACGAACTTTAACGGTGGAGCCTCATTCCGTGGGTCAAGCGAAAACCTGGCCTTAACGGAGCGCTACACCCGTGTTGGTCCAGCGACGCTCGAGTACAAGTTCACTCTCGACGACCCAACGGTCTGGACACAACCCTGGACAGCGATGTTCCGGTGGGACCTAGACGAGAGCCAATACGAATTAGTTGAGTACTCCTGCCACGAAGGTAACTATGGGATGACGAACATCCTGAGCGGCGCTCGCGCAACGGACGCTGGGACGACTGGCCGCTAGCCGAGCAAAACGGGATTCGTCAGCATCGGCTGTGCTGTGTCAGAGCTGCCGTGGTGCGCCCAATGTGTGACCGGCGCGGTTGGTCGTCGCGTCACAATGTTGCACAGGTGGGAAGACCCTTAGGTAAGAGGAATCTACTGCATTGCCGGCACAAGCTTGCGCACCCAGCCATCTCCTTTGGTCAAAAGGTACAACTCGCCCTCCGAATCAGTTCCTAGTCGCAGGTCAACGCGATTCCCCGGGCCATAGGTATTAGGAAAACCGGCGACTTCCACCAGATCCTGCTCTCGCCCATCAATCACCAACCTGATCTCACTGATCTCTACGGGTTGTTCATCATCAACCGCATCCGCCTCAATGCTAAGCAATCGCCCACGAGGAAAGTCGGCGAAAACGTACTTGCCACGCAGTTGAGGAATTGCCTGTCCTCGATAGACAAAGCCTCCGCCGACCGCATTACCTTCATCGTGGTCGTACTGCGCAATCGGATAGACGAACTCTTGGTCATCTGCTGTTGGCCGTGCGAACGCCGGACCTGGGCCTCGCCCTACCGCATAGCCAGTTGCAAACGTTCCCTCACGAACACGCCAGCCGTAGTTCGCACCAGGCCGACCCAGATTGACCTCCTCAATCTGGTTCTGTCCAATATCACCAATGAACATTCGACTATCCGTGTCCCAGGAAAAATGTTGAGGATGCCGCAGTCCATAGGCCCAGATCTCAGGTGCGACACCAGTATCACCGACGAACGGATTATCCGAAGGAATTCCGTACCCCTTCGTCCCCTCTCCACCCAGTGGGTCAATACGAATAATCGCGGCCTGTGGAACTTCAAG
>DTWD01000132.1 GCA_012963185.1 Acidobacteriota bacterium | reverse complement strand
CGGTCGCGCCGCAGGCCGAAAGAGGTCCAGTCGAATACCTTCTTTCACTGTTTGCCCGAAAGATGCCATGGCAATCAAGAACGGTATCCGCCAAACCATGGCCGGCGGTGAATTCTTATTTGGTGTCGAAGAGTTTTCACCACTGTGCCAAAACAGGGCAGTCGACATCATTATGCCTGACGTTAAACATTGTGGTGGTGTCGCAGAAATACGGAGAATCGCTACTGTCGCCGACCTCTACGACGTGCTTGTTTCACCTCATAACCCCAGTGGGCCAGTAAGTACAATGGTGTCTGCGCAGGTATGCGCCGGTCTTCCGAACTTCGACATTCTGGAGTACCAATGGAACGAAGTGCCATGGCGTGGCGACCTCGTTGACCCACCTGAACGGTTCTCTGAGGGTATCCTGCAGGTACCGGATGGTCCGGGCTGCGGCGTCACGTTGAACAACACCGTCGTTCGCGAGCATACGTAACACAGCCCCCTGCGACCGTACTATTCGACTACGTGTCTTGTTTTCATGCAGCCGTCTTAGTGAGATGTTACGATCGGCGGCTCGACCAGTAAGGAGAAACCCCACCATAATGAAAATTTCAGCTATTGATGCCTTAGAAATCATTGATTCTAGAGGGTACCCAACGGTTGAAGCCCGTGTCCATCTTGAAGATGGCACCGTCTCAGAAGCGAGGGTGCCATCGGGAGCATCGACGGGTGAACGAGAAGCAACAGAGCTCCGCGATGGGGGAAAGCGGTACGGAGGCAAGGGTGTTCAAAAAGCCGTCAAGAATGTGAATGACGAGATCAACGCGGCCCTTACCGGACATGATGTCATGGACCAGCGTGGTCTCGACCAATGCATGTTGGATCTAGATGGCACACCAAATAAATCTCGTCTCGGCGCAAATGCCATACTAGGCGTCTCGATGGCAGCTGCACGTGCGGCCGCAGCGACAATGCGCACGCCACTCTATCGCCAACTTGGTGGTGCAGATGCAGTCGTACTGCCTGTTCCCTGCCTTAATGTCATTAACGGCGGACGACATGCAGATAACACCGTCGACTTTCAAGAATTCAAGATCGCGCCGCACAATGCGCCGACATTCTCCGACGCGCTTTGTATGGGCATTGAAACATTTCATGCACTTCGTTCTCTGCTGCAGAAACAAAGTAAGTCGACCGGTATCGGCGATGAAGGCGGTTTCGCACCAGATCTCGCAAGCAATGAGGAAGCCGTCGAACTCATCATTGCTGCCATTGAGAAGGCTGGTTACACCCCTGGTGCGGATATCGCGCTTTGTCTTGATCCAGCAACAAGTGAAATGTGGCGGGACGGACAGTACGTCGCTTTTAAATCAGACCAGTCAACTCGCAGCAGTTCGGAAATGATCGAACTCTGGCAATCATGGATCGACCGCTACCCGATCGTACTGATTGAAGACGCGCTAGCCGAAAACGATTGGGATGGCTGGGCAGCCCTTACGAGTAGTCTTGGTGACCGCATCGAACTCGTTGGTGACGATATTTTTTGCACAAACCCCACAATACTCAGACAAGCGATCGAACGAAAGGTGGGTAACTCCATTCTTGTGAAGCTGAATCAAATTGGTACTGTGTCTGAAACACTGGAAACGGTTCGATTGGCTCAAAAGAGCGGTTACGGTGCATATATGTCGCACCGGTCGGGAGAAACCGAAGACACCTTTATTGCCGATCTCGCGGTGGCAACAAATTGTGGACACATTAAGACAGGTTCGGGGTGCCGTGGTGAACGAACCGCTAAATTCAACCGCCTGCTCAGGATCGAGCACGAACTCG
>DTWD01000131.1 GCA_012963185.1 Acidobacteriota bacterium | reverse complement strand
GCCCGCCCCCTCCGGTTCCACCGGCCGTCATCAACCGTGATGCCCACGGTCGAGCTACGGCACGGGCGGTCAGAATCGCCGATGCAATCCAAATCGACGGCAACCTTGACGAACCAGTGTATTCGCAAATTGCCTCGATGTCCGATTTCATCCAGAACGACCCCAAAGAGGGTGAACCGGCAACTAAAAAACCGAGGTCTGGATTCTTTTCGACGATGACAACGTTTATGTTCACCAGTGCGTTGGTTCAATATAACTCCAGCCTGAACGCCGTTTTCGAAAACATTAGGTTTCGTCGGGAATACAGACCCGGAAGTGAACTCTTCTTTGTCCTGAACGAGCAAAGAGATACCGAGACACGAAGATTTTCTGGGCTGGTCAACCGTGCAGTGGTCGTTAAATTCAATCGACTCTTTCGATTCTCACAAAACACGCGTTTTGTGAGCTTTTCAGGTAGGATGAGCCTCTATTAAACAATCGAAAGAGGTCTCTGATGAATCATCGATTTTTCATCGTACTCGTCGCCGTCTTGGTCGCGCCTACTTTGGCTGTAGCACAGTCTGGCAACTCGGACCTACCCATGCGCACACCAGATGGGCAACCCGACATCTCTGGCGTCTTCACGTTTCGCACTCTGACGCCGCTTGAGCGCCCGTCAAGACTCGAAGGGCAAGCGACACTCTCCGCAGAAGAGGCCGCGCAATTCGAAGCATCGGAACGAGTGCGACTCAACCGGGACTTATTTGACCCGGTCGATGGAGCCCCGAGCGCAGGCTACCAATCTCGATCTGAGGGTGGCGTCCTTTCGTACAATGAATTCTGGTACGAGCGTGGGATCGAACTGACCTCGGATAAGCGGACGTCGCTGATAACTGATCCACCAGATGGCCGAATTCCTTACAAACCCGACTATCGGGAATATAGCCAAATCCGTCGGCTCAACCTTCGTAACGGCTTTGCCAACCACTACACCGACCGGAGCCTCACAGACCGTTGCTTGATGGGCTCAAACGCGGGCCCCCCGATGCGACCTGGCTCTTACAATAACAATGTCCATATCTTCCAAGCGCCAGGACATGTAGCACTTGTCAACGAACACATACACAACGTCCGAATCATTCCTATTGAGCAGCCGCACCTGCAGGTGCCCCAATGGAGCGGCAGCTCCCGTGGCCACTGGGAAGGGAATTCTCTTGTAGTTGAAACCAAAAACTTCGCGCGCGAGACAAACTTTGCGGGCTCGTCAAAAGACACATACTTGATTGAGCGCTTTACGCGTCTTGATCCCGACACCGTAATGTATGAGTTCACCATCGAGGATACAAACAACTACACTCAGCCCTGGTCAGCAGCGATCCCCATGCGCCGGACGGACGGCGTGCTGTTTGAGTACGCCTGTCACGAAGGCAACTACGGTATGACCGGCATCATGGCGGGGGCACGCCGGAAGAACACGCAAAAAGTTATGTCTGTTGACTAACAGAATCATTGTTTCGGGGTGGTCGGAGAAGCCCGTACTCGACCGGGACCGACCATCCCGTTTTCTGCACACGCCTGTATCACCGCAACCTCAACGTTTCGCTCGTTCACAACGCTAGCTCTGGTAGCGACAACACAACACGCCAGCGTCAGTGCGTTAAGCTATACATCATGTAATTGATTCCGAGTTCGAACCCGTTGTTCATCGGTTCGATTGGGAAAAATCCAGACCCACCCGATTGCCAGTACTCTGCTAGGTTCGTGTTGTAATTCGCAATTGCCATTAATCGCCCAGTCGGATCATTGTCTTCGAATAAACCAAAATACTCCGGTGTAAGACCGGCCAGATGATGATTAAACGGGTTGGGCAGATAGATTTGTTCGACATGGAAAAATGAATCGAAGATCGGATGTGTTTCATCAATGGGAACCCAACGCCCTGTCGGTAACACGCGTCGCATCTGTGCCTCAAAGTTGTCCCATTGTTGTCCTTCAAAGTCATTGAAGATTAGGAAGCCCCCCTTAAGCAGATACGCTCGGAGTGCGTTCGCTTCCTCATCCGTCATCGTCCAAAACCCTGGCTCTTGCATCAATGCAACGGGATGCTTGAAAAGCTGGGG
>DTWD01000130.1 GCA_012963185.1 Acidobacteriota bacterium | reverse complement strand
TTTGGTAAACGACATGGAAGTTGATTCGCAACCGAAGTCGTCGTTCGATGGTGACGGAATTGCGGGTCTTCGCGTTAATCACCAGCTTGACGTTCATATCGGGAACATCAACCTCGGCATGTAGCTTTCCTGGCACTCTTCGTACAAATACCTGAGGCGCGCCGCTTGGCGCGCCTTTTTTGCCAGAGCAACACTGTCACTATACTTTTTCATCTCTCTACGTGTGGGCTGTGAGATGTCACTAGCCTTCTTTCTCTGCAGCAAGGACCACGAGAAGATCCTGCGCTGTAACATTGGACCCACTGTCGATTAGAACATTCTTGACCGTGGCGTCTCGTGGGCCACAGACGGCGGTCTCCATCTTCATAGCCTCAATCCAAAGAAGCGGCGCGAAAACACCGAATGGCAATTTCAGACCGATTAGCAACCAAAAGCTTCTTTATCGCACGTGACATAGGGAGAACTTACTAAGGCAACAAAAGGAAAAGGTTCGCTGAGGTTTTGCTTCAATATTTAAGTAGAAGCTACATCCCGCCGATAAACAGGTCAGACGGTAACATGAACACTAGATTAGCTCAGAACGGGTTGGCCGTTTGGCGGATCTGCCTCCACACTCTGATTCTTGTCACAAGCATGGTTGAAATGTCGGCAGCCGATCCAAGAAATGCTAGCCTCTTGGGAAGCGCCGCTTCTCTCGACAAACAGAACAAACAGGCCGAGCGCCATGATTTTACCTACTTACGTGAATCTTCCCAGCTAAGACGCTTTGTGCGAGCTGGTCTACTTGTGCGGGTTAACAACGACGCCAGCTTCCGACTTAAAGACGTCTCGTTTCCCTATATCCGACCCGAAGTCAAATTGTTCATTGAACGTCTATCAAGACAGTATCAGCGGGCGTGCGGGGAACAACTAGTGATTACCAGCCTGACCCGGCCAGTCAGCCATCAACCACGAAATGCCTCGCCTCGGTCAGTGCACCCTACCGGGATGGCCCTTGATTTACGGCGTCCAACCAACGCCAACTGTCGCAGCTGGCTAGAAAATACACTCTTATATCTAGAAGAACAGTCTGTACTCGAAGCCACTAGAGAACGTTCTCCGCCACACTATCACGTGGCAATCTTCGCTGGAGATTACGCGGAATATGTTCACCGGATCACAAAAAAACGAGGCGAGCCTGACAACTCGACCATATCGGGCCTTGACTATACCGTTCGTGCGAAGGACACGGTCTGGCGAATCGCGCGACAGCACGGCACAACAGCAACAGTAATTCTGCGAGCCAACAATCTCCGATCGTCAGCAATCTACCCTGGGCAAACACTCAAGATTCCTGGTCTCGGAGATGTTGTCCAATAGGAACACTGGTTCACTCGCTGAGCAAAATACTAGCGGCACCTCATGCGATAAGATTAAGGACGCTAGTGATTCCGCCGATTCAGGACAGAATTGTGATAGCTCCAGCAATCCGACTTCCAACAAAGGCAACCTTATGAGTGAAACGGTTAGTCGACTCGAAAAACCTCAACGTGAGTGGCAAGACTTATTACCCGTCGATGCTTATAAAGTGCTTTT
>DTWD01000129.1 GCA_012963185.1 Acidobacteriota bacterium | reverse complement strand
CGCATGGGTTCTTGCACTATGCGGATCGAGGGCATATGCGGATTACGGACGAAGTGATCATCGAGAGCTTGGCTTTCATTGACCGTCTCAATAGATAGCAAATTATGGGAGAGCTTTTCGATGAGACTCCTTGGAATCGCAATCAAGTCATACTGTGTAGTTGTGAGATCGGCCAGAGTCCTTCATTAGAAATATTTATAGAATCGTAAACATTATAAATTTGACTGCATAAGCGGTTCGCTGTCTAATGAAAACAGGATGTGTACGAACGGATTGCTCATTGTCGTTAAGATTACCGGCATGGTCATGCCGGAGGTTAGTCACGGGATGATGTAGCCGAGCGTGCAACGAACGAGAAACCCATGGGGTCATCATCCAGAGCTGGGTGAGGGCCTTTTTCTTATTGGATGGTTCGACGCGAACTTGAAGGAGTGGTGAACGTAACATGAGCAGGCTGCCATTGAAATCCCGAAGTGCGGCACTGACAGAAGGGCCCAGTCGGGCACCAGCCCGAGCGATGCTCAAAGCTGCTGGTTTTGACGACGAGGATTTAAAGCGGCCGCTAA
Source organism: Acidobacteriota bacterium (assembly GCA_012963185.1). Next base: position 1,076 of record DTWD01000129.1, on the reverse strand, counting down.
TAGGTGTCGCAAACACTTGGATCGAAATCGGACCGTGCAATCTTCATCTGCGGCAGCTGAGTAAACAAGTCAAGAAGGGTATTAGAGCAGCTGGTGGAACACCGATGGAATTCAACACGGTATCGATCTCCGACGGAATTACGATGGGGAGCGAGGGCATGCGTGCCTCTTTGGTGAGTCGTGAGGTCATTGCTGATTCAATCGAATTAGTAGCACGTGGCAATTTGTTTGATGCGTTGGTCGTCTTGGTTGGCTGTGACAAGACAATTCCTGGCGGAGTAATGGCGCTCGCCCGTCTGGATCTTCCAAGCCTGATTCTCTACGGTGGTTCAATCGCACCCGGTAGCTGGGAAGGTCACGATGTGACCATACAGGATGTTTTTGAGGCGGTTGGTGCGCATGCTGCTGGGCGGATTACAGATGGGCAACTTCAGACTCTTGAAAATCAAGCCTGTCCTGGAGCTGGAGCCTGTGGTGGACAATTTACTGCGAACACTATGGCGACCGTCTGCGAGTTTCTCGGTATTTCCCCGATGGGGTCGGCGAGTGTGCCAGCGACGGATGCCGACAAAGATGGCGTGGCGGAGCAGGCAGGTCGGCTAGTTATGGATGTGTTACAACGTGGAGATCGGGCGCGGTCGATTCTCACCCGAGAGGCACTTGAAAACGCCATCGCCGCGGTCGCCGCGACGGGCGGTTCCACCAATGCCGTCTTGCATCTTCTCGCCATAGCGCACGAAGCTAACGTCAACCTTGAGCTCGACGACTTCGATCGCATTAATCGACGCGTGCCCCTATTGGCAGATCTCAAACCTGGCGGACAATTTGTTGCGACTGACCTGTACCGGGCTGGTGGGATTACGCTGGTTGCGAAACGGCTTTGCGATGCTGGTTTGTTGCACACCGACGCGAAAACCGTTACTGGGCGTTCACTTGGGAATGAGGCCGATCAGGCTCAAGAAACGACCGGTCAGGCTGTAGTGCGTCCCTTAGATCACCCGATAAAACCAACAGGTGGCTTGGTTGTGCTTAGGGGTAATTTAGCACCGGAGGGTGCGGTGGTTAAGGTGGCCGGT
>DTWD01000128.1 GCA_012963185.1 Acidobacteriota bacterium | reverse complement strand
CCATAGGTATCCGTTTTGTGATTGAAATGGAGACACCTTTGGGATCACCTTGACAACCAATGTCCCTCCACAGAACCTTGGCTGCTCGCCACACAATATTCTTCTTGTCAGTAGGAACCCCTGAACTTTGACTGCCAACTGTCACACATCCTGGGCAGCGAGTGAAACTCAGCGTGTCGTGAAGCGAAATCGATTGCAACAGGGTCTGTAAATCGTGAAATCCATCAATCCGGCGACTGAGAATTCTTAGGTCAAGGTTGAGTTTCGCCGGAGCACGCACAATCAGAGGCATATTCTAATCTCCCCGTCACCCGATTACTGCGGCGGTACGAGCAGACCACTGTTTTCCAATGTCTCTCCCTCGGACTGGAATTCCTCCAAAGTCACATAGACATAGTCATCCGGAGTCTCAGCACTGAATACCTCCGGTTGCAGATCAATGTTGACGCTCAGTTGGGAAAGTGTCACAGCCAACGAACTTGTACGCCCGCTGTCATCTCTTGCTCTCAGATCGATGCGGCGCGGCAAGCCACGGACATGATCGGAATACCAAGCGGTTAAACCAGGGCGCCGTCCTGCAACAATCACCGGCACATTGTCGACGGTCTGCAGATAAGCCGTACTCTCAGGATCAACCTTCACACCAATCCACCCGTTTTCATAAATCTTGGCCTGCTGTGGTTCCGGAGCAGGGACAACACATCCCGTGAGAACGGCCAGAAAGTCCTCAGCTGAAAGTGAAACACCGGCAACCATTGAGAGTAGATCCTCGACAGCCGTCGCGGTGACCACACGCTTCTCTCGTGGCAAAACCAATACCGCTGCATCATCTAGCGTCGCCACAAGGATGAAACCGGGTAGCCCAAACGGTGCCACACCAACCAGACGTAGTGAAGCCGGACGGGAAAGGGCGCCAAGAACTTCACCTCTAAATGTTGTCTGTCTCGATTCTGCATTAACCCGCATGGCTACTTGCATCGTTCGAACCCGCTGACATGGACCCGTCGCTTGATTAAAACGACCTTGGTAATCAGCAAAGGGACGACTGGGTCCCTCTGGGAGAATGAGACCCGTAGAAGCACAACCAACCTCTAAGAAACAAACGATTGCCATCAACACGAATTTCCGGATCGAAAGCAAGTGTAGCCAGTATCGACAAACAGCAGTTGATGTAGGTAATCTCACTGAGAGAAATAGAAACGTTCCTCGCAATACGGCGGCACGCCCACTCAATCAACCACAGACGCGCTAGAGTGTATTGAAATGGCCCTAATCAGAGCACTAAGGGCCAAGTCTCCGCTCAGCTTCTTGAATTTTTCGTTCGATACCGTCAACGTCGACCTCTGCACCATCACCAGCAAGTGCAGCTTTCCAAGCACCAATAGCTTCATCGTGACGACCGAGTTTGGATAGTAGATCGCCGAAATGGTCTTGAATGACCGAATTCCAAGTCATTTGTTCGCTAGCTTGTCGGAGGTAGACTTCCGCGAGATCAAGGCGTTCCAATTTGAAATAAGCCCAGCCCAAACTATCAAGATAGGCACCGTTGCCTGGATCCAACTTAATCGCCCTCTCTAGCAGATTAACGGACTCTTCAAGACGATCACCCCGATCGGCTAGCATGTAACCGAGATAGTTCAACGTCGCCGCGTGATCAGAGTCACGCTCAAGTACACCTCGAAACGCACGTTCGGCATCCGCGTAACGGTCATGCTGCTCAAGTGTGGCTCCAAGTTGAAACAAAATCGACAGATTCTCTGGAAATCTCAGACTGGCCGACTCAAGGACCGCAACAGCATCGTCAATACGATCATAATCACGATAAAACGCTGCCAAAAAAAGATGGGCAGTTGGGTCTTGATCATTGTCGTCGAGAGCGTCTCTAAGGACATTGACTCCGCCGGCTATATCGCCGCCGT
>DTWD01000127.1 GCA_012963185.1 Acidobacteriota bacterium | reverse complement strand
TTGGGCGTTACGCTGGCGGTCTGTTTATTGCTGCTACGAAAGCGGCGTGGCCAAGACCAGATAGGTCCTGATGGCGGAGGAATTCGGTTGGACCTAAATTCCGGTGGAAAATGAACCCGGTTAACGTCAGTTCTTCTGCGCGTGGCTCGCGAATTGCTGAGGAGCCGTTTGAAGTTCAGTGCGATATTGAAGGATGCCGGCGACAATGGCTGAAGCGATTAAGTTTCGAAAATTCTCTGTCTTCAGTAACGCGGCGTCCTTTTCGTTACTTAGAAAGCCGATCTCGGCAAGAACGCTTGGCACCTGTGTTCCGACGAGTACTACAAAAGGTGCCTGCTTGACCCCGAGGTCTGGTATTTCATGGTCAACTGTTCTGAGACTTCTGACTAGGTGTTGCTGGATGTAATTGGCAAGACGGTCTGATTCTGAACTTTTCGCCGAATTCGTGATCGCCCGGACGTAGGAATCTAGCTCGCTGAGGGTTTTAGCAGCCCGTTGGTTTTCGCGGGCAGCGACCAATTGAGCTTCGTTATTGTCCGCGAAGTCCAAGACATAGGTTTCGATGCCTCTGGTATTTTTGCTCTGGCTAGCGTTCACGTGAAGCGATAAAAACAGATCGGCATTACTTTGGGTGGCGAGGCTAGCTCGTTTTTCTAGAGGCACGAAATGATCTGATTGGCGAGTCAAGACAACTTCGATCCCGTAATCGTGGAGTTGGGTTGTTACGCGTTCCGCCAGATCCATGGTCAAGGTTGCTTCATTGAGTGCGTTGCCACTCGCGCCTGGGTCACGGCCACCGTGTCCCGGATCGATCACGATACGAGAGATTCCGAGTCCGAGTTGGCGAGGGAGTGTTAGCGGCAAGTCTGAACGCTCGTAGGACTGTAGAGAATCCGACTCGGTTGATGGCGGGAGACTCGTGGTGCTCACGTCGGGAGGCGGTTGGTGGCAATCGGCCACGATTCGGAATGGTTCGTAAAGGTTGAAGACAGTGCAGCTGGTTCGATCCGGTAGGTCTAGGGCTACGCGAGCAGTATTGTTGCTGCGCCGACCTACCCGCATCGAGTCATCTTTTTCGTCGGAGGAGAAGCTGGTCATGCTGAGATTGTTGGCGATGGCCGTATCTGCTAGATCAAAGAAGAGCCTCGTGGGTTCGGTAAGGTGTTCGGACATAAAAGTCGTTTCATCGTTCAGTTCGAGGGTATAGCGTATCGTTTCGCCTATGAGGGTTTTGCTAAGAGCAGTGAGTCGACGGTAAGAGTGAACAGTTTTAAAGAGTGTTAGTCGGTCAGGCGCTCGATGACTAATCGGATTGTGACTGTATTCGCTCTGTAGTTTGGTCAAGAGTATGGTGCCTTGGTCGAGGAACGAATTGTTGTGCCAGCGTTCGAACGCTGCCAGGCAGAGTCCCGCCGCCTGCCATAACGCTTGTGCGGCATACGGTCCGTCTGGGTATTCCAGCGACACTCGCGCAAATGTACTGACGGTATCAATGTAGTCGTTCTGGGTCGTGGTCAGAGGACCAGGAGTTCGGAGTGCTCTCTCCTTGATGAGCGCAGACCGATACATTTGTTGCGCGGTATGAGCGGTCTCTATCTGGTTGAGACGGGGGGGTTCCGCCGCAGAAAGTGAGCCAAATAAACAGAACACAAACGTTAGGATCATTGGCACATAGGAGAACCTTGCGCTGAGGGTGGTGCTGCATGAAATTGCCATGTACTCGGATTATCGGTTGGAGGGCCGTTTTAGATTAATAATTGGTTTCGGTACCGATACCAGGTCTCTATTTAATTGAGGCGTGCGTCAATTTCATCAAAATAATCTGACTTGACGAGTACTTCCCTTGGCTTACCGGATGTGCCACCGGAGACTAGCCCGTCG
>DTWD01000126.1 GCA_012963185.1 Acidobacteriota bacterium | reverse complement strand
TTCGGAAAAGTTCGAATGGTGATGGTGGAATGGATCGGATCATGGCGATCCGATGCCTCGTTAACGATCAACTGGAAGTCAGATTTGTCCATGGGGGGAGGCACTTATTTCATGATGGGGAGTCATGTGCTGGATTACCTGTCGTGGATGTTTGGTGCTGTAGAAGACGTCGATGTGCGAGCTGCAACTCTTGTTGGGACCCGAGAGGATTCTGATGGCAAGCGCAGGAGAGTGGAATCGGACGACACACTGCTTCTGTCTGGAACATTGCACGGAGGCATTCCGTGTGTCGCAACGCTGAGTAGCGCGGTGTCTCTAGGCACAGGACACCGAATAAAAGTGTTTTGTGAACAAGGCATGCTTGAAATCCTAAACACGAACGATGACGACTCCTTTGATAATTTTTCGATCGTGAGAGATGGCTTTACGGTCGAAGGTGACACGCGACGTAAACAGTATTCGAAGACACGCGGTCTGTCCCATGGGCGTGACAGTGTGATCTCCGGCACCGCCCGGCGTTTTGCGAAAGCTATTAGGGGGGGGGGGCCGTTTGCGCCGACTCTCGACGAGGTAATTGATGTCCAGAATCGTCTGAGCCTGCTCCAGGAGCGCAGACCGCCAGTATCTGCTGGAGGGGCCTCCTGGTGGTGATAGCGGGCGACCGATTGGCTATGCATGAATATCTGTGCAGCTGTGTTTGAATGGGTTGTTGCTGTCTGTCAGTAATAGATTGTCTGCAGTGACTTGATTAGAATGGGGTTTGTTTGCTTGCGAAACGTATGTTGTATCGAAGAATCACTTTGGATGAGGAGTACGGGCCCAGATGACTAAGTTTCAGTATGTGTCTGTTGTGATGGGGATCTTCATGTGTGCGGTTGGCCTTGTCGGGCAAGAGCCCAGCAGCGACCGTCCGTATTCTGAGCAGGATTGGCCGTTTGCCGGCGGTGACTGGTCGAGTTCACGGTACTCGACACTTTCAGAGATTTCGACGGAAACCGTGGACCGACTCAATGGTGCGTGGGTGACGAGGCTCGAGGGGGGCGCCTCTTCACGAGCAACCCCTGTCGTTAATGACGGCATCATGTACCTCACCGCCGGAGCAAACATTTTTGCACTTGATGGGTCGACCGGTGAGACGGTGTGGAGATGGCAGCCAGGTCGTTCTGAATCCGAATCCCGCATGGTTCCGTCGTGGCAAGGTGTTGGTCTTGGAGGGGGGCTTATCTTTGTTGGACTGAGGAGTGCGGAAGTGGCGGCACTTCGGCAAGATACAGGGGAACTCGTGTGGGCCGAACTAGTCGGCAGTACTCCTGCAGAGCACGGTGAGACTGTCACAACCGCGCCGATGTATGCGGGGGGTAAAGTATTTGTCGGCGTGGCTAATGGAGATTCTGGAGGGCAAGGCCGCATCGTTGCTCTTGATGCTCAGACAGGCGAAAAAGCGTGGACATTTTTTATCGTGCCGCGCCCGGGTGAATTCGGACATGACACGTGGCCTCAAGACTCAGACATATGGAAGCTGGGTGGTGGTGGTGTCTGGTTGAACGGAACGGTGGATACCGAGCTCGGCATGGTTTATTTCGCGACCGGTAATCCGGCTCCGATGTTTGGAGGGGAGCTTCGCGAGGGGGACAACTTGTTTACGGCGTCGATTCTTGCGCTTGACATCGAGACCGGTGAGCGGAAATGGCACTATCAAGTGGTCCGTCACGACATTTGGGATGCTGATATCGCAACGCCGATGCTGTTGTATGAGATTCAAATCGATGGACAGACTCGAAAAGCAGTGGCTGCGATGAGAGCTGATGGCTATCTTTTTCAGCTTGATCGGGAAACGGGGGAGCCAATTGTACCAATCGAAGAACGGGAAGTGCCCCAGGATGCATTTCTAAAGACAGCGCCGACTCAGCCGTTCCCTCTGTCGGAGAGTATCTTGCCAGACTGCTCGTTTTGGCGAGACCAGGTACCGCCGCCGTTCGAACTCAACTGTAGTAGCTACACCCCGCCGTCGCTCGATCAACACGCTGTCGTGGCACCGAGCGTGCCGATTCCGATGGTGAGAGTGACGCCGATGTCGTTCAGTCCTCAGACGGGTTACATCTATGCGCAGGGTCGCGCGCACGTAGGGCGTGCCCGGCGAATAGCGGACCCATGGATTGCCGACAACCGACCCGGTGGCTATGACCGTCTGACCTTGCCGGCGTCGACAGGTATTCTGGCGGCCGTGGATGGCCGGACTGGCCGGGTCGCATGGAAGCAGGAGTTTTCCGGTGGCCGACTCGGGTTGAGTGGTCCGTTCACGACAGCCGGGAATCTGATGTTTTGGGGTTCGGCTGATGGCCAGGTCGAGGCATATGACACGCGAACAGGTGAGCGTGTCTGGGCTTTTCAGACCCTCGCTACTGAGACGCGTCTTCGACCAGGGCCGGCGTCGACCTATGCCGTGGGCGATAGACAATTTGTTGCTATTGCGATGGGACCTGAAATCTGGGCGTTTGCGTTGGACGGTCAGGTCGCGGCGAGAAGTGCGCTCCGCTGGGCCTACCAGCTTCGGAAAGATTCACACCCACCGCTCGGGCAGTGATCGATGCCGCA
>DTWD01000125.1 GCA_012963185.1 Acidobacteriota bacterium | reverse complement strand
CGGGACGTGTCCACGATGGCGACGGTCTGAGTGACCGTCCGAATTCTCCGACTACGTACAGAACCAAGGCTGCCCAAATGGTTCCGGCCACAAATGACATCGACTCCCACCATACCAGTACGGCCCGGCGTTCCGTTCTGTGAAGCAGTGACCGGAGGAGGGGTCTATAATCGGAACCGTTTCTGAGGAGACTGCACAGATGAAGATACATCCGCCTTGGTTGCTTGCTTGTTCGATAGTTTCTGTTCTGGCGTGTGGTACGCAAGTTGTCTTCGCGCAACAAGGCGAATACGCAGGTCCCCCGACGAGATGGCTTGACGAAACGCCCCGCGAGGTAAATCGTCGACCGACTATCCCAGAGTACCTGCAGGAAATGGAATGGAAAGAGCTGGATCAAGAGGTGTTGCTAATTGCGGGTAGTGCGACGGCGTGGCGGTGGAATGATCAGAAATGGTTTTCAGATTTCCGAACGATCAACCGAGGTTTTGGTGGCTCACGCCTTGACGATAATGCCTACTACGCAGAACAACTCCTAATACCCTTTAATCCTTCAACAATTGTGTTGTATGCCGGTGATAATGATCTTTGGCAAGGGCAGTCGCCGAGTGTGACGGCTGATCATTTTGGTGATTTTGTTGATGTAGTACATGCGATGTTACCGGACACCCAAATTGTTTTTGTGTCCATGCGTCCCAGTATTGCCAGGTGGAACACGTGGGATGCAATGCAGGAAACCAACGCTCTCATTCGTCAGCAAATTGATGCCAATCCAAATCTTTACTATGCAGACATTACCGGGGTGACGCTGGGTAGCGATGGTAGGCCGCGCAGGGAATTCTTTATTGGTGATGACTTACATCTCACCGAGCTCGGCTATCTTGCGTGGTCACGTGTCGTCAAGCCGTTCGTGCGGCGGGCCGAGGCGAGATACCGTCAATTGAAAGGTTGTGATCTTTGTGGTTCGCAACGATAGGTCACATGCGAGGCGAAGGGCCTTGTCGGATATCGATGTAGTTGCATGGTCTGACAGGATGCGTAACGTATGAGTGTTCGTATGATGGCGTTGGTGGCTGTTACCGCCACAGTCGTTGGCATCGGCCCGGATGTACGGTTGTTATCTGTACACGCCACGGAGCGAGAACTTGATGCCGATCGGCGAAACGCGATCGTTGCTCAACTGACGAAACTGCCGCGACTGCGCAGTCTACTCGTATCGATCGACGGTGAACTGATCGAGGAACACTATTTTAACGGGGTGGATGCCCGTAGTCTGGCAAATCTGAAATCGGCATCGAAGACGTTAATGTCCATTCTTGTTGGAATTGCTATTGAGCGCGGTCATTTAGAGAGTGTCGATCAGACGATAGACGCATTTTTTCCAGATGAACTGGCCAAAGCATCAGCGCTGAAACGCGCAATTACGATAGAAGATTTGCTCTCGATGCGGTCTGGCCTGGAGACGACGAGTAATCGTAATTATGGTCGGTGGGTGCAGAGTAGGAACTGGGTGGCACATGCGTTGTCGAGGCCTTTTGTTGGGAAACCAGGCGGTCAGATGATTTACAGCACGGGCAGTACCCACTTGTTGTCCGCAATCATCACACGTGCGACAGGCATGACGACGCGAGAATTTGGACAACGCTATTTAGCACGTCCACTCGGTGTGTCGTTGCCAGCCTGGCCGCAAGATCCCCAGGGGATCTATTTTGGTGGGAATGACATGTTATTGACGCCTCGTGCGATGGTAAAGGTGGGCGAGCTGTATCTTGACGGTGGTTCTATAGATGGATTTGAGGTCGTTTCATCCCGATGGATCCGGGAGTCGTGGATTCCGCGCACGGTGTCGCGATACAGCCGTCGGCAGTACGGTTATGGGTGGTGGATGCGGGTGCTCAACGGATTTCCTACGTACTACGCATGGGGGTACGGCGGACAGTTTATTTATGTCATACCGGATCTTGATGCCGTCATTGTCGTAACGTCGTCGCCAAATCCAGGCGATGGTCGTCGAGAGCATCGTCGCCAGCTTAATGACGTCATTGAAGACCGGCTCGTTCCTGTAATTCGAGACGCGGTGATTGAAAAGTAGAAGGGGCAAGCACCATGAGGACTGTGCATAAATACAGCGTTAGTCTGAGCGTAATCACTGCCATCTTGGCCAGCAGCGCAGTGGGTATAGGGCAAACGGGCCAAGATCGTCCCTTGGTGAGCCAGTCCCAATATGATCAGTGGCTCACCGACTTGTCTAATTGGGGGCGGTGGGGCGAGAACGATGAAATGGGCGCTTTGAACTTGATTACTCCTCAAAAGCGTCGGGCCGCTGCTCGTTTGGTCACGGACGGATTTAGTGTGTCACTAGCGTCGACAGCGCAAACAGAAGTTACGGTCGATAATCCGTGTCCGATCAGTTGGGAAATGGTGACGGCGTCACCAGGTGGTGCGAGTGATCGGATCGCGTACCCATGTATTCATGGACCCGGCACGACTCATATTGACGGATTTGCGCATCGATTTTTTGATGGAAAAATGTGGAATGGTGTGCCGATTGCAAATACGGTCACGATGGCGGGTGGCGCCAGTCGCAATTCGATTCTCACGATGAAGCACGGCATTGTGACGCGAGGTGTTCTCTACGACATTGCCCGTCTAAAAGGCGTGCCCTATCTTCAGCCGGGTCAACGAATTTTTGTGGAAGACCTTGAGGCATGGGAGGCTATGGCTGGTGTGAAGGCTGGGTCCGGTGATGCGATCTTGTTGCGCTGGGGACGTTGGGCGCGGCAAGACGATCTGGGGCCGTTTGATACTGGTGCAGAGGCTGCAGGTTTTGACAATACGGTCATTCCATGGCTTAAAGAACGAGATGTTGCCATCATCGGGTGGGAGACTCCGGGATACGTGCCGCAGCCGACTGGCGACCTGCCTCGTCTTGCGCTGCATGACTTTGCGCTGACGATGCTTGGGGTGCACCATTTGGACCGGGCGGATTTCGATGATTTAGCAGAAGCGGCGGCTGAGCGTAACCGCTGGGAGTTTATGTTGATGATTGCCCCATTGCCGATTCCGAATGGCACGGGCTCACCAGTCAATCCGATTGCTGTATTTTAACTTCAGAGGTTTTAATGAAAAGAAACACAGGTCTGGCGTGTGCGTGTGTTGTGGTGGCATTGCTCAGCGGATGTGGCGGTTCTGATTCCGGTACATCTACGGAACCCGTGATTGAGACTGCTAACGAAACTTCTGCGGGAACAATTCCAGAAGCTTCGATTCTTCGACTTGACCGACGTCTGGATGCGCTCATTCCAATCGATGCAGAGGTGGAAAAACTTGCTGAGGGGTTTGTATTTATTGAAGGACCGGTATGGCTCCGTGGAGAATCTCGATTATTGTTTTCCGATGTGAGAGGCAACACCATCTACCAATGGACCGAGACCGACGGCGCCAGTCCATTTATCGATCCTGTGTTTGATGGCGAGCGTGACGGGCTACGGTCTATTTCATCGAATGGATTGACGCTGGATGATCAGGGCAGGCTGATCATTTGTGAGCATGGCAACCGACGCATTTCACGGGTCGAGACGAATGGCACGCGTACGG
>DTWD01000124.1 GCA_012963185.1 Acidobacteriota bacterium | reverse complement strand
GTGCCGTGCTGGTCGTCGTGAAAAACAGGAACGTCGAGCAGTTGCTCGAGGCGCTTCTCGATTTCAAAATAGCGCGGTGCGGCGATGTCTTCAAGATTAATCCCGCCAAAGACTGGGGCGAGCCGTACGACTGTTTCGATGATCTCATCTGTATCTTTGGTATCAAGGGCCAATGGAAACGCATCAACACCGGCGAATTCCTTGAATAGGGCACACTTGCCTTCCATGACCGGAAGCGCGGCAGCGGGTCCAATATCTCCAAGTCCGAGAACGGCAGTACCGTCGGTGATGACGGCCACCATGTTTTTTTTAACGGTTAGCGTATACGCAGCTTCCGGTTTGTCGTGAATAGCCATGCAGACCCTGGCAACCCCTGGTGTGTAGACCATGGAGAGGTCGTCGCGTGTTCGAATGGGTGAGCGACTGACGACGTCAATCTTCCCCCCGAGGTGGAGAAGGAATGTACGGTCGGATTGATGGAGCAGCGTGAAATTATCGAGGGCATTAACTGCGTTAATTACTTCTTGTGCGTGGGCGTCGTCGCGGCAATTGATCGTTAGGTCACGTGTCATTCGGTTTTCGTTAACCGAGACAAGGTCAACCGCACCGATATCGCCGCCATGTTGTCCAATTTCAGAAGTTAGCCGACCTAGCATGCCCGCGTCATTTGAAAACTCAACGCGGATAGTGATGCTATAACTTGCATTCGGTGCATTGCTCATGACTTTAAGGCTCCTACGCAATGCCGGCACCTTGTACGCCGACGTAGATGGAGTAAAGTGACTGACTCGCAGTCATGAAAAGACGATTACGGCGGGTGCCTCCGAAGCACACGTTCGCACATCGCTCTGGAAGTCGAATGACCCCGATGACGTCACCGTCTGGGGCGATAACTTGCACGCCAGGAATGGCACCAGTCCATATGTTTCCATCCAAGTCACAGCGCATACCATCAGCGGCCGACGGAATTCCGGGGTTACCCGGGTCTGTCAAGGCGGCGTGTGTGCGGCCGTTCGCTAATGCGGTTCCGTTAATGTCCCAAACTTTAATTTCTCGACCACTGCCTGTGTCAGCGACGTACAGTCGCTCGTAGTCGGGCGAAAAGCAAAGACCGTTCGGTCCGTCAATATCGTCGGTTAATTTTGTAATGGCACCGGTGCTACCGTCTACCCGATAGATCGAAGTTGGAACCTCGGATTCCGCTTGGAAGCCCTCATAGTTTCCACGGATTCCATAAGGCGGGTCGGTAAACCAGATACTGCCGTCTGGATGCACGATGACATCATTCGGTGAGTTCAACCGCTTGCCGTCATAGTTATCTGCTATCACCGTTACTTCACCGGAATGTTCATAACGGACTACCCGACGGCCGCTATGCTCACAGGATAGTTGGCGGCCTTCGTAGTCGAAGGTGTTTCCATTGCTGTGTCCTGACGGGTTTCTGAACTCAGTGACGTGACCGTCTTCTTCGATCCAGCGCAGTTGCCGGTTATTTGGAATATCGCTCCATACGAGGAAACGACCGCTGCCATTCCAGGCGGGCCCTTCCGCCCAGAGTGTACCCGTGTAATGACGACGTATGGGTGTATTGAAGAGGATGTATTTCCTGAATCGTGGGTCAAGCGCGTGGATGTCAGGGTCCGGATAGCTCAGAGGCGTGTTGCCAGACCAATCGCGTGCCGCATACGGAGGCAATTGGTTTTGCTGTGCACTGACGATAGCTGGTGCGAGCGCTGTAGACAGCAGCGTCGTGCTGAGAAACTTGCGGCGGGATACAGGTGTATGTGAACGGCAGGTGACTGTACTCTTCATGACGGAGACTTATACAGCACAGGCCGGTAGTAGTCACGAGTACATCGTGAAACCAGGGTAATGATGGCAGGAAACCGTGAATTATGGGGCAATATCGTCTGCTCTGGCGCCGCGGAGCATGTTGAGCAGTCCATAGTTACCCTCGTGACAGGCATATTCATACATCGGACCGGCAGTAACGCCTCTGGACTCCTGATTGGTCGTCATGGGGACGCGTGCTGACCATGGCCGGGTGAACATGTTCGCATCAGTCATTGTGAACTCGTAATTTAGAGTTTCGACGTCGATTCTGGTGAATCGTTCGACCAGGTGTAGGTTAGGTCGTGCGCCTCGCCACGTCCATCGCCAGAGGTCCAGGTTTCTATCAGCAAAGCTCTTTGTTTCGACGACAAGGGTTTCGCCTTCCCAGTGACCTCTGGCATCGCCGAGCCACTGTCCCACATGCTCGGGAATGTGCGTTCGGCCATCGGTCGGAATCATGCGGTACTCGTGAAACATTTCGTTGAGGATAGCGACCCATCCATCCGATTGGATGATGTGATAATTCATGTTGTAGCCCTGCAGGGGCAGTAACGGTAACCCATCGGTCAAACAGCGCTCGCCAGTATCAGCGTCAATCCACGAGTTATACGGCCCCACACCATATCGGGCTGAATCGCTCTCGAACCGAGCTTGTCCCGACGGAGTCCACGGAATCCGTCCGTCCGGAGGCTCGACAATGAGAGCGGTGCGCCGCCCGTCAACTGCTCGTGTTCCCTGATCCATCCAGAAGTTGTTATACGCTCCAACATTTCCACCGGCGTCTGTTCGTTGTGCGGCTTCATTCAGTAAGCGTGCATTACGATCGTCAGCCGCTTGTTCAAGGTTGGCGACCTCTTCAGCCGTCAGCACGTCACGTCCGTCCATAGTGCTAGCGCGTTCGAGTGGAGTTAGTGTGGCATTCGTCCATACGCCTTGAAGGTCAGGTTTACCCCAGCTAGTCCGTGGGATGTCAGTAGCTCTAGTGCTCTCTGTTTGGGCCAGCACTATGGGCGTTCCTAGTAAGAACAGAGGGGCAAACACGGCAACGCCGCTGCATCGTATTATTTGCCTGCACTGAATAGCGTGTGATCGTGTCATGGGGCTTCCTGTGGTCACGCAGAATTACTGATCGCCAGCTTCTTCCGCTTCCTGGTGCCGTGCGCCCGAAAGGATGCCTTCCATTCCGATGTTACCTTCGTGGCAAGCGTATTCAAAGAGTGCATCTGTACTACTCCGGAGCGGGATCATTGCTGTCCACGGCTCCGCCCATGTTGTCGGGTCATCCAACGTTACTTCATACTGCAGCACGTCCTCGCTTACGCGGGTGAAGCGTTCGGTGACGTGAAGGTTTTCAGCTGCGCCCATGAAATTCGCATTTGGCGAGTAGTTCTTTGTTTCAACCACAAGCGAGTCGCCATCCCAATAGCCGCGGGAATTGCCTAGCCACTGTCGTATGTTGTCGCTGACATGTGGTCGACCATCCAGTGGGATAATTCGAGAGTCGTGTCCCATTTCTACTTGAATAACCACGTAATCTGGTGTCTGCAAAACTTGGTAGTAGTTGTTATATCCAGCGCCTAATCGCGGCGCCCCAAAGCTCAGACAGCGTTCCCCAAGACTTCTGTCATCGGTCCAGACGGCATGCCGCTGGCGTTTTTGACCGGCAGCTGCCGCACGCATCTTCGCCGCTTGGGTCTGGGCCGGTAAACGGCCATTCGCTGGAGTGGTAATAAGAGACGTCCGGTTATCCCAATCCCGTTCAACCATCCAGAACTGGTTGTAATTGCCAGTGGCACGATCACGCGACGTAAAATTTTGAACTTCTGCTAGTGCTGCGGTGAAGACAGAGTCGCCAAATGCCGCATCACCAGTATCCAATGCAAAGAGCTCAGCCGCTTTGGATTGGATAGCGGACAATTCCTCATCGCTAAGGTATGCGCGGTCGCCAAGTACTTCGGGGCGTTGCAGGGGCGTCGCATTGTTGTTCGTCCACGTGCCTTGCAGATCAGGTTGTCCGAAGGCCGTGCGTGGAGCAGACCAGGAATTCTCTTGAGCAATGACTGGACTGGCGATAAGCGCAAGCGCGGTCAGGAATGTTGATCCGGTGACGAGGGTCGTTTTGCTCATGGTGTCTCCTCAGCTAGCGGTGGTTAACGCTCCGCAGGATTGTCGTCAGCGGCTCGAGCGTTGACGAGGATATTTTGCAAGCCATAATTGCCTTCGTGGCACGCAAACTCGAACATTGGCTGGTCGGTCTTTTGCATTTCCACGGCCACGGTCCACGGTTGTACGAAGGAATCTTGGTCAACGATGGTGTATTCGTAGAGTAGGCGGTTTTCGGCTGTGCGGGAGAATCGTTCAGTCAGTTGCATGTGTTCACCTGATCCGGCAAACGTGGTGTCATCTCTGAAGTGTGTTGTTTCGATGACTAATGTTATGCCATCCCAGTGTCCGCGGGAGTCGCCACGGATTTGTCTAATCTTGCTGGGCAGGTGTTTCCGCCCGTCCATTGGAACGACACGCACTTCATGCACCATCTCATTGTGCAAGATGACGTAGCCGGGAACCTGAAGGATAAGAACATTGTTGTTATACGCGCCGGGATTCATCGGCGGACCAGCATTGAATCCAACCATGCATCGTTCAGTAATACTGCGGTCAAGATGACTACGGGGCGCGATTCGTCGCAAAGCCGATCGAGCTTCAGCTCTCCGCTGTCCAGATGCGGTTAGTGTTGGGATACGTCCGTCAGAGGGGTCAATAATGAGCGAGGTGCGTAGGTCAGGTTGAAGATTGCGCCCATTGTCTAACCAAAATTTGGCGTGAACGCTTGGGTTCCGGCTGACGTCGTAATTGTCCCGGTCTGAATTGGTTCGCGTTTCGTAGGCCGCGGCTTCTTCTGTCGTCAGTGCGGCACGACCGGCGAACTCGCTGGGACGTTGGAGTGGTGTCAGCGTCCGGAAATCCCAGACTCCTTGGAGGTCTGGTTCGCCTGATGATAAGCGCTGGTGCTGGATTCTGGCACTTTCGTTGTTTTGAGCAGTGGCTGATGTTGCACTCGCGCCGAATACGGCGCTAGTAAGTAGAAAAATGGTTAACTTGGTCCAGTCAAGAGCCATCGTTACAAGAGCTTACGATCAATTGTGCTTAAGATAGCAGTTTTCTGAGTTTGTCGGGAACGATTTTTGATTTAACGTAGTGTTCTGATGCTGGCACGAGAAATAAGAGTTACGGTGATTGCCCTCGGGATCAGTGCATGTCTCACTGCCGACGGGACCGCACAACAGGACGTTGCCGAGTGGCCACAGTTTCGTGGTTTAACGGCGGGGGCTGTAGCGGATGATCCCTTGTTACCCGACCGGTGGAGTGCCACTGAGAACGTTGCATGGGCGGTCGATATTCCCGGGTTAGGTTGGAGTTCGCCAGTGGTGGCAGGTGAGCTTGTCTTTATGACTTCGGCGATTAGTAGCGGTGATGAACGCGCGCCTGTTCCAGGGTTGTATGACCCGGGCGAGTCATTTGGAAAAACCCGTTCCGATGCGACGCATCAATGGATGGTATACGCCATTGATTTTGACACCGGATCCATTCGGTGGGCACGCGAACTTGAAGCTCTTGTGCCGAAAGAGCTCAAACATATCAAAAACAGTTTCGCGTCTGAAACACCGGTGACCGATGGCCGTAGGGTCTACGTGTATTTTGGAAGTATCGGTCTTCTAGCAGCCTTGAACATGTCTGGAGAAACTGTATGGCGAGCTGACGTTGGTTCGTTTAATGGAGGGCAAGAATTTGGAACCGCGGCTTCACCAGTGCTACATGAAGGCCGGCTATACATCGTGAATGACAACACGACAAACTCATTCCTAGCAGCCTTTGATGCGGACACTGGTGACGAGGTCTGGAGGGTTGAACGTGATGAAACAGAGAACTGGTCGACTCCTTTTGTGTGGGTGAATGAGGTCAGGACGGAAATCGTGACGACTGGTCGACAGAAGATTCGTTCGTACGACGTAAACGGGAACCTGCTCTGGGAATTAGGTGGAATGACCGTTAATGTTGTGCCAACGCCATTTGCAGCGAATGGGTTGTTGTATTTGAGTTCTGGGTATCCGGGTGGGTATCCGCGGCCTGTTTATGCGGTCAGGCCCGGCGCAGCGGATGACATCTCGCTTGACGAAGGTGAGACTAGAAATGAATTTATCGCGTGGTATCAGCCGCTTCTGGGGACGTACAGCACTTCAGCGTTGGTCTACGGTGATTATTACTACACATTACTAGACCGTGGGTTCTTGTTGTGTCATGACTCGCGAACAGGGGAAGAGATTTATGGGCGGCAACGTATTGCGCCTGGACATGGATTTACCGCATCTCCATGGGGTTACAACGGAAATATTTTTGTTCTTAGTGAGGATGGCGACACGTATGTCATCCGGGCTGGTAGCACATTTGAGATCTTACACACGAATTCGCTCGACGAGATGTCGCTCGCGACGCCAGCGATTGCTCGCGGAAGTCTCTTCATTCGGACGCAATCAAAGCTTTACCGCTTGACTAAGCGTAGCGAAACTGCTCAGTCGGCAACACTTGATTAAGAGAATTCTTATTGGACCGAGTGACTCCGTGCGTCTATCACGCGTTGGCCGCTCAGCGCGTTCGGTACTGCGTAGTTCCCCTCATGGCAGGCGTACTCGTAGATTTCGTAATTGGCTTCCGCCGTGAGTGGCATCGAGATGGTCCACGGGGCTGTGTAGACATTCGGGTCGGTAATGTTGACGGTCCACATAATCGTGTCTTCTGACACACGCTGGTAGCGTTCGACGACATTTAGCTCTGGGCTCGTCGGAATACCTTTGAGACGGGCACCCGCTGAACTTGAAGCGATCCAGCCGCGTTTGTGGAAGTTTTTCGTTTCGACCACAAGCGTGTCGCCATCCCAATGTGCGCGTGCATCGCCCATCCATTGACGGATGTTAGACGAGATGTAGGGGGTATCGGAAAGAGGAATGATTCTGACGTCGTGGATCATCTCATGTTGGATGACCACGTAATCTGGTGTTTGCACTATCCGGTAGGCATTGTTGTATCCCGCCGGTAACATTGATCCAGGAATGCCGCGCGAAAGGCATCGGTCCCAGACACTCATATGTTGGTAATGGTCACCGTTATTAGCGAGGTTATACGCCTTGGTTTCGAGAGCCCATTTTTTTATTGGTGCGCGGCCAGATTCCGGTTTGATAATCAATGAGGTTTGCCCCGTCGAGAGCACAGTATCCCCGGAGTCGAGCCAGTAACTGGCGTACCCCCCAACATTTCCGCCGGCTTGGTAACGCTGAGTTGGCGCATCGTTTCGAGCCTGTTCATCGACAATACGTTGTTGGTTAATGTGCGCTATTTCTTCGTCGGACAGAAACGTTTTTCCAGCATCATTATCGCGACGTTCCATGGGAGTCAGGGTTTTGTTGCCCCAGATACCCTGTAGGTCAGGTTGTCCATTAGCGGTACGCGAGACGGTCCAGCCACGGTCTGTGACACG
>DTWD01000123.1 GCA_012963185.1 Acidobacteriota bacterium | reverse complement strand
TTGAGCAACTTGTTTTAAGTGCAAAAGCTGCCATCGAGACGGTGGTTGACATGGGTATTACACAAAATGATCGTATCGCTATCGGAGGACATAGTTATGGGGCATTCATGACGGCGAACTTGCTCGCACATTCCGATTTATTTCGAGCAGGTATCGCACGAAGTGGTGCCTATAACAGAACCTTGACTCCCTTCGGATTTCAAAACGAACGCCGAACGTTTTGGGAAGCGCCAGAGATCTATGGGGCAATGTCACCATTTTTCCATGCTGACCACGTAAACGAACCGATCCTCCTCATCCACGGCGAAATCGACAATAATTCCGGTACTTTCCCAATACAGTCAGAACGCTTCTATCATGCACTCCGAGGTCACGGAGCAACTGTCCGCTACGTCACTCTGCCGTATGAATCACACGGCTATGCGGCGCGAGAATCGATTCTTCATGTGGTGGCCGAAATGCTGCGCTGGTGTGACACAAACCTACCCGACACCGAATCTCAATAAAATCTGACCACGACACTACGATGCTCGAATGGCCTTGGTCGCGCTACAATAAAACATTACCCAATCAGATTAATCTCCCATAGGACAAGTAATGTCAGATACGACTCACAATACACAGGAAATCACCGACGGTAACTTTGAAGAATCCGTCCTGAAATCTTCGGTTCCCGTCCTCGTCGATTTCTGGGCGGAGTGGTGCGGACCGTGCCGCATGATCGCACCGACGGTAGAAGCACTTGCTACCGATTACAGCGGTAAAGTCACGGTAGGAAAATTAAACGTCGACAATAACCAAACAACCGCCAGCCAATACGGAGTTCGCTCAATCCCGACACTCTTATTGTTCAAGGACGGTGAAGTCGTCGAAACAATTGTCGGTCTCCAAGACAAACCTCAGCTCCAAGCGATTCTCGATAAGCACATTGGCGCGTAACAATTAATCGGTTCTTTGTAATCCGGTCACTGTTTCTGCCATGCGGATTCTTCTAATCCCCGTCGGTAGCGCGGGCGACGTGCATCCTTACGTTGGCGTGGCGTTAGCTTTGCAACGCCGTGGCCATGACGTCCGGGTCATCACTAGCCCGTATTTTGCGTCGCTACTCGACCGCGTGGGGCTACCGCTAATCCCGCTTGGCACCGTTGATGATTTTCGTACCCTCTTCAACGACCCCTTGCTCTGGAACCCATTCCACGGAATCAACGTCATCGGACAAGCCTTAGCACGCAGCACAACCGAACTCTACCAACTCATCAAAAACGAAACACGGCAAGCGCAGACTGTTCTAATTGCTCCGGGAATGGCCTTTGCAGCCCGCATCGCACACGAAACACTTGGAGTCCCACTCGTGACGATGCACCTGCAACCAACCTGTTTCATGAGCCAGTATGAAACACCCGTGCTCCATCAATGGTTCGCCACAATTAACCACTGGCCTGCGACATTCAAACGACAAATACTCCGCGTCTCCGGTTGGGTCTCGGACCGTGCCCTGTCACCGGGCGCCAACACGCTTCGTCAGACACTCGGGCTGCCACCCGTAAGACACATCGTCCGTGACTGGTGGCACTCACCCGCACGTGTCATCGGTCTGTTTCCAGACTGGTACGCGCCCCCCCAACCAGACTGGCCTCGAAACACGACCCTCACGGGGTTTCCACTGTATGACGAGCAAGGGGTAAGCACGATTGAACCAGCCCTAAAGAAGTTTTTGTCTGAATCTACCGAGCCACCCATTGTCTTTACGCCAGGGTCAGCCAACACACAGGCGGCAAATTTTTTTACGTCAGCGGTAGATGCGTGTCGTCAACTGAACCACCGAGGACTCTTGCTGACACGATTTCCTGACCAAATCCCCGATTCATTACCAATTGGGGTACATCACTCAACCTATGCGCCGCTTAGCGAAATTCTTCCACACGCCGCTGCGCTCGTGCATCATGGCGGCATCGGAACTGCCGCACAGGCACTGCGCGCTGCTTGCCCGCAACTCGTCATGCCTATGACATTTGACCAACCAGATAATGCGGACCGTTTGTATCGGCTGGGGGTTGGACAATTTCTCTCTCCATCCTCGTTTACTGGACAGCGAGTCGCTAAAGAACTTGACATACTACTTGGTTCAGACAACGTCTCCCAAGCGTGTAACACGCTCGCTCAACGGTTTGTCGATTGCGATCCCATTGGAGACACGTGTTCCGTGATCGAATCCATGGATTAACTCGCGGACCCTGACTCACCGCGGACAGAATGCAACTTATGTGCCGACCGAATCAAAAACAGTTGGCGAGTAAATTTGTCACGCGCGGTCGGCTCCCAGTGTTGGCAAAAATGCTGGCTGCTGCCGGTGTCTCGACGCTTGCTCAAAAGCATACGCAGTTCGGATTAGTGTGGGCTCACTCCACGCACGTCCGAAAAACGACAACCCCACCGGCAACCCTTGAACATAGCCTGCCGGAACCGTGATATTCGGATAGCCTGCTACAGCCGGCAGAGATGAACTCCCACCACTGAAATGATCCCCGTTCACATGATCAATCACCCACGCCGGCCCCCCGGTGGGGGCGATGACAGCATCGAGGGTATCAGCATCCATGGCACGGTCAATACCTTCCTCGCGCGACAACCGCCGTGCGACAGCATGTGCCTCTTGATAACGATCCTCGGATAGAGACCCACGCCGTTGAGCTTCGACGAGTCGTTCCTGACCAAAATACGGCATCTCTTCACCAGCATGCGCTTCGTTAAACGCAATGAGATCTGCAAGGGATCGGATCTCCCCGTTTGGTAACGCTGCCAGATAGGCATTTAAACCGGTCTTGAATTCATACGCCATGACTTCGACCTCGGCTCTGCGCATGGTTGGACTCGGTCGAAGAGCAATCGGGTCTACGATTGTGGCGCCCCGGTCGCGCATCAGAACAATTGCGTCTTCCATCAAGCGATCAACCAACGGATGAAATCCGAACGCACTCCGTTGCACTCCAATCCGTGCACCAGTAAGACCGGCCTCATCAAGAAAAGGGGTGTAGTCATCAAGACCGAGAGTCCCTGCAACCTCGGTCGCGGGATCTCGCGTATCGACGCCGGCTATCAAACCGAGCACCACAACTGCATCCCGAACGGTTCGAGCCATCGGCCCAGCCGTGTCTTGTGTCGCCGATATCGGCACGATCCCAGAACGACTCACAAGTCCAACCGTAGGCTTGATGCCCACAATGCCGTTTGTCGAGGCTGGACATACTATCGACCCATCAGTTTCCGTGCCAATTGCAACCGTTACGAGATTGGCGGATACCGCTACGCCTGAGCCCGAACTGGACCCACATGGACTGCGGTCGAGCGCATACGGATTCCGACATTGCCCCCCACGCGCACTCCATCCGCTTGAGGATCGAGTCGAACGGTAGTTCGCCCACTCGCTCAAATTGGCCTTGCCGAGAAGGACAGCACCCGCCTCACGTAGTCGGCGAGCAACCGTTGAATCTCCAAGCGGAATGGACCCCTGCAAAGCAAGAGAACCCGCAGTCGTCGTCATCTGGTCGGCTGTATCAATATTGTCTTTTAATAAGACCGGCACCCCATGGAGTGGTGACCGAACCGTGCCGGCCTCACGCTCACGATCCAATTCTTCAGAAATATTTAACGCTTCAGGATTAGTCTCAATCACACTCTGCAGCATCGGACCCTGGCGATCGAGTTGTTGGATTCGAGAAAGGTACTGGCTCACAATGCTTCGGGTAGTTCGATCACCAGAACGCATCGATGCCGTCAAGTCAGCAATAGCTGTCTCTTCAAGCTGGAAGTCAGATGATGTTTCTCGCACCAACGCTGCGGTTTCGCCAGGACGTTCCTCATCTACCGAACCACAAGCAGTCGCCCCGACGGTCAACGCACTTACGCGGAGAAAGTCACGGCGTCCGACCTTGACCCTATCGTGTCCCGCCATCAGATTACGGAACCGTAATTTCGAACGGAATAAACGTGTCGCCCCAATGGAGACGAAGTTCAGCCGTTTTCTTCTCAACGGCTGAAAAGTAGAACGCCATCGTCTCAATATGCTCACCAAGGCGAGGCGAGGCCATAAAACGCAGTGCGTCC
>DTWD01000122.1 GCA_012963185.1 Acidobacteriota bacterium | reverse complement strand
CTAATCCGGAACCGCTACGTAACTAGAACATTAACTCTTTAGCGTGGGGAATCATAGGTGACTCTCTGAACCAAGTCAATGCCTCTGACAGCATGCAACACATTGTGAATCAATCAGTTACAAAGAACCCGGCTGATTTCCAGCATGGTATTATTCACCGCCTGATCTCGCTTCAATTATGCCGATAAAAAAACCACCCGTTGCTCTCATCGTACTTGATGGATGGGGCATTAGCTTTGAACGCGACCACAATGCGATCTTGCTCGGAAAAACACCGAACTACGACGAATTGCTCAGTCGTTTCCCCCACGGCTCACTCGTCACGAGCGGCGAAGCTGTTGGCCTGCCAGCAGGGCAAATGGGAAATTCTGAGGTGGGACATATGAACCTTGGTGCTGGACGTGTGGTTTATCAGGACCTGACACGAATCGACCAAAGCATCCGAAAAGGCGAGTTCTTGAACAATGACGTCCTTTGTAAAGCGGTTAGCCACTGCACCGATGGCCGTCATGCCCTGCATTTAATCGGCCTTGTCTCGGATGGCGGTGTCCATAGTCACCTACGTCATCTCATTGCACTCATTGAGCTTGCACAACAACATCGCGTGCCACAATTGTTCGTTCATGCGATCACTGATGGACGAGACTCTTCTCCGACAGGAGCTGCTGACTATTTACCGAGTATCGAATCGAGCATGCACGCCTTAGGAAGCGGTCGTATCGCATCCATAAGTGGTCGCTACTATGCGATGGACAGAGACAAACGATGGGAGCGAACTCAAAAAGCCTACGACGCGCTTGTCTGGGGACAAGGACGGCAAGCGACGAGTGCCAGTGAGCTTGTACGTAATTCCTACAAAGACGGTGTCACCGATGAGTTTATTGAACCTACAGTTATTGTGAACGAAAACGGTAAGCCTATTGGGCCTCTTCGTGACGGTGATGCGGTGATATTCTTCAACTACCGAGCTGATCGGGCAAGACAATTAGTAGCAGCTCTTGCCTTTAGTAACGAGCGTTTTACGGATTTTGACCGTGGAAAACGAACTCAACTTAACGTGACAACTCTTACAGAATACAAAGCCACTTACCGGTTACCCGTCGCGTTTTCACCTGCAGCTTTTACCGGAAACGTCGCCGAGGTTCTGGCACAGAATCATCTTACAAATCTCCGTCTTGCAGAAACTGAGAAATACGCCCATGTAACATATTTCTTTAATAGCGGCGAAGAAACACCATACCCTGGCGAGGAACGAATTCTTGTGCCGTCCCCAAAAGTCCCAACATATGACTTAGCTCCGGACATGAGTGCCAAAAGTATTACGGACCAGTTCGTAAACGACATCGAACAGCAGAAGCACGATGTCATCATCTGTAACTTTGCCAATGCCGACATGGTGGGACATACAGGAAAACTTGATGCAACAGTTCAAGCAGTGTCAACCCTTGACCAATGCCTCGAACGCATCATCAAAGCAACCATGGCTGCTGATGGGACTCTCCTTATTACTGCCGACCACGGAAACGCAGAACACTTGTGGGACCGCGAACGCAAGGTACCCCATACGGCACATACGCGCAATCCAGTCCCTGTCGTCTTGGTAAACAATGCTGTAGCCGGGCGGAATTTAAAGCTTCGTGACGGATCACTGCGGGATGTAGCTCCTACACTACTCCGTGTCGCAGGCGTTGACACTCCACCTGAAATGACAGGGGAAGACCTCAGGACCTGGGCAGACGAATCTTAGTTGGTGTTGCAGTAGCTCTATGAGTAGAAACCTTTGGCACGGCACAGAAGTTGAGCGCCTTGTATCTACTTCACTTTTTGGTTCGCGGCCTCGGCAGCAATACGAAGGGACCGAAGGAAACGCCGGTCGTTAGCCGTGATATCGAGTCGACTT
>DTWD01000121.1 GCA_012963185.1 Acidobacteriota bacterium | reverse complement strand
TCTGATGATCGTAGTGGGCGTGACGATGGTCTCCGGTGACGCGGCTGCGGTTGGGACCAGCAGTAGCCTCGATGTGACCAGCACCTCTCCTGTCGACATTGTGCAGGCTCTCATTGCTGGATTGTTTGCGTTTGGTGGATGGCACATGGTGACCTACGCCGCCGGTGAAACAATCGACCCAACGCGAAACATCCCTCGTGCGCTTATGTATGGATCGATTATCGTAACCGTCTGCTACATCGCCCTTAATGCGGTCTACATGTATATCTTGCCCCTCGATGTTGTTATTACTTCAACACGCGTCGCGGCTGACGCCGCGGATGTTGTGGTCGACGGCGGCGCCACGTTTATATCCGGCCTCGTCCTTCTCTCAACTTTTGGGGCCGTGAGTGGGATTATTTTGGCTGGACCTCGGGTTTACTTTTCGATGGCACGGGATGGCGTGTTGTTCCCTTGGGCCGGAAAGGTGCACCCGGTCTACCGCACACCGCATCTAGCTATCGTGTTGCAAGGGGTCTGGGCGTCTGTGTTGGTGTTTACCGGGTCGTATCAACAACTGTTTTCTCGCGTCATTTACGTGGAGTGGATTTTCTTTGGCATGATGGCTTGTGGTTTATTCTTGCTTCGTCGTCGCCCAAGTTACGCGCCGACTTATCGGATCAAGGGCTACCCGATGATTGCGGGACTTTTCGCCTTGTCTGCTGCCGTCATTGTCATTCAGCGTTTTATAGCTGAACCCTTGGAGGCAATTATCGGACTTGGTATCGTCCTCGTGGGCGTTCCTGTGTACTACTTGTGGCCGACTCATCGAAAAGGAGAAGCGACTCTTCGTGGCGATCGTTGATTTTCATAACCACTATTACCCGCCCACATACATCGATGCCGTTCGAGGTGGTGTCAGTTCCCTGAAGCATACGACAGACGATGAAGGCAATCCGGTGTTGTATTACCCGGGTGACTACAATGTCGTGGTGCCAGGGCATCGCGATATCGAGTTTCGCGAGGCTGTCCTGATCGAGCAGGGTATCGATAAGCAGGTACTCACCTTCACATCGCCTGGCACCCATGTCGAGACGCCGAAGGTTGCTGCGAAATTCGCTAGTCTTGTGAATGATGCGCTGGCTGAAATTAAAGCCACGCGGTCTCGGTTTACCGCACTTGCGACTCTCCCCCTGAATGACCCGGATGCCTCCGTCAAAGAATTAGAGCGGGCGATGACCACCCTCGGGTTTAAGGGAGTGATGTTGTTCAGTAATGTGAACGGCGTCGCACTCGCCGACGAACGCTATTGGCCGCTCTACGAGAAAGCGAACGAATTGGGTGCCGTCTGCTACATTCACCCCATTCATCCAGTCGGCGTGGAGTCTATGACCGAGTACTGGCTGATGCCACTTGTCGGGTTTGTTCACGACACTACCCTAGCCGCTGCCAAGTTGGTGTTTACCGGAGTTGCCGAACGCTTTCCTCGTATCCGGTGGGTACTGGCGCATTTGGGCGGCACGATTCCCTATCTCGCCGAACGTCTCGACCGTGGATTTCGGGCCTTCAAGGATTGCCGGCAGCACATTAGTGAACCACCGAGTACTTATTTGAAGCGATTTTATTACGACACCGTGAATTTCGATCAGCGAGCCTTAGAGTTGGCCATCCAGTTTGCCGGTGTCGATCAGGTCCTAGCGGGCAGTGACTATCCCCACATGATCGGGAGCCTTGATCAGATGCAGGGCAGCATTGCTGCGCTGACTATTTCTGAGAAGGACAAGGCGGCTATTCGGTGGGACAATACCGCCAAGCTGCTCGGGTTTTAACGCTTCCGTTGCAGTCAGCGCCTTTGTGATGACTGTG
>DTWD01000120.1 GCA_012963185.1 Acidobacteriota bacterium | reverse complement strand
TCGCGTAAGATAATCCTATCGTCGGCGCCGAGTGCTTTGCGCTCGAATTCTTTTAAAGCCGGCGTAATAAATCGCTCTCCGTTCGCGATGGTTTGCTTGCGGTGATAATCATCAGGGACTGAATGCAAGTTGGCCTTCGATACCTCGATGTAATAGCCAAACACGCGGTTGTACTTAACTTTCAGTGAATTGATTCCAGTCCGTTCCCGTTCGGCGGCTTCCATAGAGGTAATCGAATGTTTGGCATTCCGACTAAGGCCCCGAGCGTCATCGAGGTCGCTGTCAACGCCGTCCCGAATCATGCCGCCGTCCCGCGCAAATGCCGGGGGGCTGTCGATAAGGTTCCTTTCAATGTCGTCTTGGACGTCAGCTAGATCACGAATGCCGTCAATCAGTCGTCGGGTCAGAGGTGCATTAAGAGATGAGGCTAAGGTGCGAATTGGCGGAATGGCCGTGATCGTGACTTTTAAAGCGACGAGATCTCTGGGACCCGCGCTGCCAAGAACAACTCTTACAATGAGGCGTTCGAGGTCGTAAACGGAGGACAGCGTGTCTCTGAGTTTTTCACGTGTAATGCTCTCGGTTACGAGTTCGTCGACGGAGTCGAGTCGATCAAGAATTGATTCCCGATGTGAGAGGGGTCTTGTTAGCCAAGAGCGCAGCAGGCGCCCCCCCATTGGCGTCTTTGTTTCGTCTATTTCCTGGATGAGAGAGCCGGCCCGATCTCCACTCGCCCCCTCAAGAATCTCGAGATGTTTGAAGGTCGATGGATCGATTGATAGATAATCTGTTCGGTCGCGGACTTCTAATCGTTGGATATGGTTAAGGCTTCCGCGCTGCGTCCCTTGAAGATAAGTCAGTGCCGCCCCGGCAGCGGCAATGCCGGAAGCGTTATCCTCGACGGTGAGACCGAATCCTTCGAGTGTGGATGTGCTGAAATGGTCCGTGAGTGTTCGAAGTGCGTGGTCTAAACCAAATGTCCAGGATTCTACGGCGCTAATCGTTAGCCCGGCAGGAAGCAATTCAGGGTCTGCGGTCTCAGCGAGTTCAGTCGAAAGAATTAATTCTTTTGGGGATACTGCTCGAATCTCGTCGATGACACTTCGAGACATGTGACTGTCTGCGATCTCTGTAACACGAAATTCGCCCGTTGAGAGGTCGGCAATTGCAATGCCAGTCTTCGGAGTGGCGGCATTCTGGTTAGAAGATAGGGCCATGACGTAAGCTGGTTCCCTTGCGTCTAAATAGTCCGCGTCTGTAAACGTTCCAGGCGTGACGACACGAACGACGTCACGACGCACAAGACCTTTGGCTTTCTTGGCGTCTTCGACCTGGTCGCAGATTGCGACACGAAAGCCTTGTTTTATAAGGCGATTTAAATAGGTGTCTGCCGCATGATGGGGTACGCCGCACATCGGGATATCCGCTCCGGCGGAATCTTTGGAGCGAGAGGTTAGCGTCAGTTCGAGGGCGGCGGCGACTTTGACTGCATCTTCGTAGAACATTTCGAAGAAATCACCCATGCGGAAAAATACGATGGCGTTTGGGTGTTGTCTCTTGGCTTCAAAATATTGCTTCATTGCCGGCGTAGCATTCTTCTGCGCGGTGGCAAGACTTTCCGGAGAGTAAGCCATCTAAGGGATGGTAGCATCGCATCAATGAATGAGGCCCATCAAAGGAACATAGAGCCGTATGTGCATTCTGACAATTGATACGAGCACGAAGTCGGGTAGCCTTGCCATTTGGTGTTCTTCTGAGGAGACCGTTGACTTAATTGGGGACCCGTCTTTAACACACGGAGAACGTCTACCGAATGACATCGCGAGACTTTTAGAACTTGGCAAGCGCAATCTAGCTGATGTTGAGGTGTTTGGAGTCGGAATTGGCCCGGGTTCATTCACAAGCCTGCGTGTCGGTATCGCCACAGTGCAGGCACTCGCCGTCGCCCAGAATCGGAAGGTTGTCCCAGTGCCTACGCTTGATGCGGTCGCGGCGGCCCGGATGATCGAAAAGTTTCCAACGGTATTACTGAGATCTTCAGATAGTGACTTGGTCCGGAGGATGCGCATACTCGTCTGGATGGACGGTCAACGCGGACATGTATTCGCTGGTCTCTATACAGTTGAGCGTACAGCCTCAGGGGTGACGCGCCCCCTATGTATTGATGGTCCACGAGTCGGTTCGCCGACGGAGGTTTTGGATTCATTGAGGGGAGTGTTAAACAATCTTCATACACGACTAACGCTGGAGGTGACAGGTAGTGCTGCAGCTCGTGACAAAGATCTGCTGCTGGCACGGTTGACCAATGTATCGGCGGACGTTTATATAGCCTGTGGAGAATCAGCGTTGGCTCCGGTAATGGCGCGTTTGGTGGCGATTAAACAATACACGGCCGTCGGCCCGGAGGAACTCCAACCGCTCTATGTAAGACGACCAGACGCAGTGTTGGCCAGAGAACGCGAAAAGAACTCACAAAAATTGGCTCCGAAAGGATAATGAGTAATTGCTGGGATGTCGTTCGGATTGTCGATGAAGAGAGTCTTGATTTCTTAGTGGACATAAATAACCAGTCCTTCACGCACCCATGGACACGGGGGATGTTTTTGGAGGAACTGGGCCAACCTGAGAAGTCGTATTTATTGGCTGCTCTTACTAGAAGCGGCGTGGTCGTTGGGTATTGCTCAATTTGGAACGTTGTCGACGAGCTTTAAATTAACGGTGTTGCTGTGAGTTTGAAATATCGAGGACGAGGCATCGGCCTCGCGTTATTGAATAGAGTGGTGGAATTGGGGTGCGAGCTGGGCGCCGCGAATATTGTATTGGAGGTGCGGAGATCGAATACGGCGGCCAGGTCGTTGTATCGGCGGCTAGCATTTAAGGAGGCGGGACAAAGAGATGCTTATTACAGTTGTCCCATCGAGGATGCAGTAATGCTTACCAGCAGTCTTGAATCGCCAAAGCCAGTGTGGTAGTTTCACCCGCATTACGAACGTGCGTCATGCCATTTTTCTATCCAGGGGAATTGATAGCTAGGAGGCAGAATGAGGAATGACCAAACGGTACGTGAAGTATTGTTGCAGCAGGACGAGGAGTATCGGCGTCTTGCAGTAGAACATCAAAATTATGAAACTAGACTTCGCGAACTGACCGGTCAGCCGTATCCTACTGGCGATGATGAATTTGAAAAAGCCAGAATTAAGAAAATGAAACTGCAGGTGAAGGATCAAATGGAAGGGATTCTTCGCAGGCATCTCACGCCAAGATTGATCTCAAATTCTACGACCACTGAGAGCTAGCGATAGGCTCCGACCGTTCTTAGTTACCGTGCGTTGGCGGGCATGCTACCGAAACCCGAGATAAACTCGAAACCTCAACAATTAAGGTTTTAACTTAAAAGAGAATTCTGGAAAGAATACGCATGGACCGCGACGGACTACCATTTGTTATTTTCCCATTGGCCGTCGCGGCTATTTTTGGTGGATTCGGAATCTGGCTAGCTGTGGTTGTTTTTGGACTGCTCGCAGTCGCGCTTGGACTATTCTTTCGAGATCCTGATAGGACTGTGCCGGCCGGCTTGGATTCGAATGCTGTTCTGTCGCCCGCTGACGGTCGCGTATTGCATGCAGGAGAGCCGCAACCTTCGGTTGCGCCGTCCGGGAATTGGTTGCAGGTAAGTATCTTTCTGTCTCCGCTCGATGTGCATATCAACAGAACGCCGATTGGTGGCAAGGTTGTCGCTGTTAGATATACGCCCGGTCGATTTCTGGCCGCATTTAATGATCGCTCGGCCCTGGAAAATGAAAGATCGGAAATTCATTTGGAGAGCGAAGGCCAAGTCATAATATTTCGCCAAGTGGTTGGCGCATTGGCTAGGAGGGTTGTTTGCCGAGTTGAACCTGGTATGGCTGTTGCGCGGGGCCAGCGATTCGGTATTATGAAGTTTGGTTCTCGGATGGATGTCTTTTTGCCACCTACGGCGACTATCGAAGTAAAGGTCGGGGACGCGGTGCGCGCGAGTGAGACGATAATTGGGAGACTAGTGAGTTTGTCATGAGTAAAGTCTTGGCGATGTTTCGTGGAAAAGAACCACGGCGGCGTTCGTCGCGCCGCGGCGTACTACTTTTGCCAAGTATGTTTACCGTTGCGAATATGTTTTGCGGATGGGCCTGCATCGTCTATTCAATGCGCGGTGACTTTGTTACCGCAGCGCCATTTATAGGCATCGCAACGGTATTAGACCTTCTGGACGGACGGGTTGCACGCGCGACGGGTTCGACGAGTGATTTTGGTGTTGAGTTTGATTCACTTGCAGACATCATTTCGTTCGGTGTTGCACCAGCGACCTTGGTGTTTGCGTGGGGATTGGAACCGCTCGGTCAATTAGGATGGGCGGTCGCGTTTCTATGGCTGACGGCGGCCGCAGTCCGGTTGGCGCGGTTTAATGTGCAGACGAAGGTCAGTGATAAACGATATTTTGTTGGTATGCCGAGCCCCGCCGCGGCGGGCGTGCCAGCTGCAACTGTATTTGCAATGCCTGGTGGTTTTGGAGAGCCGTTCACTATTGTTGGTGCATTAGCTGTGATGTTGTTTCCGGCGATTCTTATGGTTAGTCGAATTCGATTCAAAAGTTTGGATCTGCTTATACCGGGACGCCAGCGTTCGTATATGACACCACTCGTGATTGCTGGATTGATTGCTGCCATTGCCGCAGAACCCCAAGTTGTTTTAGTCGTACTAGCTTATTCGTACCTAATGACAGGACTAGTCGGTTATGTAGTTAGTCGTGGACGTACAGCGCCAGTTCAGAGTGAAATAGAGGAAACAGCAAACGCGAAGAGCACCGTTTCATAACCTGATTCCAGTCCTATGGTTTGGAAGGAAACGAAACGATAACCGTGGTTCCAACGCTAGGGATACTCTCAACCGCAATAGAGCCCCCATTTAATTCGATGTTGCGCTTCGCGATCGCCATGCCGAGGCCAGTACCTCTTACTTTGGTTGAAAAGTAGGGCTCAAAGATTCGACGTCGCGTGTCTGCGTCGAACCCGACGCCGGTATCGTGAATAGTAATTTGGATCAGGTTCTTCTTTTGTCGAGCCTCGATTATGAGCGATCCTGTGTTCGGCATGGCCTGCAAGGCATTTTCGATGATGTTTGTGAATGCTCTTCCGACGAGTACGGGATCAATGAATAACTGGAGTGATGAGGTCAGGAGATCGGTTCGTATCTTAATCCGACCCGAAAGTCCGTGACGGTAGGGTTCGATGACGGATAAAACAAGTTCATCGAGGGTTGTTGGACGTTTATGAATGTCCGGCGAAGTACCGTAACTTGAAAAGTCCGAGGATATCTGGCGCAGGATTCTGACCTGTTTCAGGATCGACGTTACACAGTCGTCGAGTACCGAGCCAAGGGGGCTTCCTCGATCTTTATGAACGCGTAGGAGATGTTCAGCCGAAAGTTGAACTGGTGTCAGAGGGTTCTTTATCTCATGGGCCACCTGTCGGGCCATTTCCGCCCACGCTTTGAGGCGATTGGTGTGCGCGAGTTCGCTGCGTTGACGAACGAGTTCGTTCGCCATCTGATTAAATGCGTAGATAAGTTGCTCGAATTCGTCAGTGGTTCGAGTCACGATCGGTTCGTCGTATGTTCCTTGAGCGATCCGTTTCGTAGCGGTGGTCAGTTGCTGTACCGGGTCGGCAATTCGTTCTGCGATGTAGTAACTGCTCGTTGCTCCGAGCAGAATTAATAGCATCACTGCGAGTAAGAGCCCCCGATCTAATTCATCGATTTGCTGGTCGATTTCATACTGTCGAGAGGCCATTGGTACGGTCAAGATAAGGTCGCGCGCTCCAGGAAATAAGGGTGCAGCGGCCACGAGGTATTCCCCGCGCCCAACGGACCCGGTTGTTACGAAACTGGGTAATTGAGATAACGCGATCGATTCATACACTTCCTCTGGCGTTCGTGTCGGCAATAGTCCAGAAGCGAAGAGGTCACGTTCGCTGGTGGCGAGTAGGCGAGATCCCTCAAAGATATTGACATCTTGGTCAATTACTTGGCCTACGAAAACCAATAGGTCGTCAGTGATTTCCGGAGGATCGGAGTCTGCAGTCTCGCGTAGTTCAGCAACGACCCGTTGTGCGATGACAACTGTACGCGCTGCAAAAGTTTCTGCGTCACGTTGTAATTGGTTAATCGAATAGTTTCGGACCACGATCGCCAGAACTAGAATTGGAATAACCGCACTGATAGCGAATGCTAAAAATAGCCTTCTGTAAAAACTGGTTCTAAATTCGTGGAGTAGGTTATGACCCAATAGGCTGCCACCAAACACCAATCGTCCGGTCGCGGTTAATACGAGAATCCAGAGCAAATACGCGATTCCGAGAAGCGCGACTATTTCAGCGAGTCTTACGAGATGATCGTAAAAAGTGAGGATCGGAAACCCCAGCGCATAGATCCCATAGCGGTTGTTTGAAAAATAGACGTTTGAGTGAACACCATTCGCTGTCAATTGGGTCCAGAAGGGTGTTCGCGTTCTATATATTTTCTCGAAGAGCGTTTCCTCTATTGACCAAACATCAGGACCAGTAGTGAAGAGAGGGGTTAGCCCCCACCCGTAGACCGCAACTTGGACATTCGCGCCGATCCAGCCTGGCGCTGCAAACGCCCGGTCCGGTTGGAATGCGCCGTAATACGGAATTGGTGTGGTGCCGAAGGGGAGCGACGAGTAGTCGAGCGCGACGTGGACTACGATGGTTCCAGATTGACCGCGCTGTCCGTCGTTAAGGCAAATTCCACGTTGAGCATGAAGTAATCGGCGTTCCTGTGACCCGAATGGAGAGACTTCGCCATAGACTTCCCATTCGCAGTTAATTTGATTAAACGACTGCGTCAGTGTTGTGTCCTCTGGAAGATTTAGAGCGAAGCGACTGATCAATTCATGCTCAGGTCCGTAGAGCTCAATCGCTGAAGTCAGTCGAAGCCGTGCCAGTTCGGTTCGCTGCCACAGGCGGAAGGCAAGATTCGGGTCGGGAGTATCGGCCGCAGTTGAAGCTGTGTTGTTAGGCCAAGGTAGTAGGCCTATGACACCGTCAATTTCGTCTTGTGTGACAGAGAGGCTCTCGAGAAGCCTCTGTGGATGCGCGGCGGTCGATGGAGAAAACCTATCCTCGACAAATCGACTTTTGGCATCTGCGCCAATCTGTACCATGCGTGGATAGGCAATTACTGCGGGTATGACAAGTAATCCGAAGAGAATGACAAAACGTGCTGATTGAGAGGTCGTTCGGTAATGCCTTCTGATGAAGGGTTGGGTCAGAGCGAGAATTATCGGGCCAAGGGACATCACTATGAGGGAGAAGTTGTCGAATTTAAGATAGAGAAGGTGGGCGAACACCGGAATCATCCAACACGCGACCATCGACAACTGCGCTCGGCGACCAATGTGCCCACGACTGGCCGTCAAGGCTAAAGTCGAAGCTGCGATCCATTGGGACGCCGCTGCCAGAAGGAGCAATCCAACAAGGAGACTTATGCGTGATGTATCCCATGGATTGAGCGAGGGATAGGCAAGGTCCAGCTGCGAGTTTCCGACGATATCGTTGAGTAATTGCTCGTAGATAAAAATTACAAAAACTGCTGCAACACCGGCACTGATATGTGCGGCGACGGCGACGCTGCGGCGCTGCCGAGTTTGATTGTGTCGCCAAAATCGCTGCGTTGAGCCAGAGAGTCTTCCAAGTACTGACCCAATGATCATCATCATCAGGCTGAGTAAAAGGATGTCTCCTGGTGTGCGTAGGAGATACGGAAAAAGATTTGAACTGAAGTCATTGGAACTTAATAGACCGGTAGTCGCTGTAGTAGGTGAACTAGACAGCCAGAGCAGTCCGATAGCGGCTATTAAGCCAATGACCGAATGTAGAGAGGTGCCGCCGCGAAGCTGTACTCCGAGTCTCGTCGGATGACGGAGGACCGTCGGTGCGGTAAATATGATGAGGATGCTAGCGAACAAAGCTAGTGCTATCCGGTTTACCGTTTGGCGCCAAAAAGTTCTTCCGAGCGCTAAATTAGCCTCAGTGGTTGTTACGGAGAGCAGAGGCTCACCGCGAGAAGTTTCAAGTAGAAAGGATCGCGTGTCGCCGGCCGTTGGTATCGGCTCTGGTG
>DTWD01000119.1 GCA_012963185.1 Acidobacteriota bacterium | reverse complement strand
GAGGCGATATATTTCTTCGAGTAATCCGAGCGCTGCCATTGCAGCTTTGACGGGTATTGGATTTGACTCAATGAAATTCACCTGCATGAGCGGGAGCAATTGCTCATGCACCTTCCGAGCCTCAGTAAACTTAGCAGCAGTCGCAAGGTCGACGAGGCTTGCCATTTCAGCAGGTGTTTCGTTGGCGACGACTGAAATGACACCGTGCCCACCGAGTGCGATCAATGGCAGTGTGAATGCGTCGTCGCCGGACAAAACTGAAAAATCGTCTGGAATCGACCGGCAGATTTCACACATTTGCAGCAGGTTCCCCGAGGCTTCTTTGATGCCGACAATATTTGGGATTAAAGCTAAACGTTGAAGCGTTGCCGGCTGGATGTTGCATCCGGTGCGACTTGGCACGTTGTAGAGCACGATAGGGAGGTCTGTGCTATCAGCGATGGTTTCGAAATGGCGGTAAAGGCCTTCTTGTGTAGGTTTGTTATAGAACGGCGTAACCGAGAGAACGCCATCGACCCCAGCCTGTGCCATGTCAGCGACGAGCGTAACCGCTGCCTGTGTGTCATAACTGCCAGCCCCGGCAAGAACTGGGACCTGGCCATTCGCTTCTTTTACGACAAGTTCAGTGACTCGGACTTTTTCCGTATGTGATAACGATGGACTTTCGCCCGTTGTCCCGCATGGGACAAGGAAGTGGATACCGCGGTCGATTTGACGGCGTGCGAGTCTCGTAACGGACGCCTCGTCAAGCTTTCCCTCTGTCGTAAACGGTGTGACGAGTGCCGTGCCACAGCCGGTCCAACGTGTGTCCATGTTGAAGTTCCTGCTAATCTAGGCCGAGTACGTTTCGCATCGTGAACCAGCCTTGCTTATTTGTAACCCATCGGGCAGCTTCCAGCGCACCACGCGCAAACGTCGCACGGTCGCGTGCCGTATGCGTCAGTGTGATCGTATCGAACGGTCCGTCATATCCAACCGTATGAATGCCTGGTAGCTTGCCAGCCCGTGTCGATGATATGTCAATCTCACGTGGATAACCGATTTTCTGCATGCTGTTCCTAAGCGTTAAAGCCGTTCCAGAGGGCGCATCTTTTTTAGCGTCATGATGCCCCTCGTGAATCCATGCTCCGAAGTCTTCGTGCTGAGCAAATAGTTGCGCACTCCGCTCGACGATCGCTTCAAACAGATTCACCCCAAGTGAAAAATTTGCAGCATGCACAACTCCGATGTGATTTTCTTTGACGAGCCTCCGCAGCACCGGCTCATCTTTTTCCCATCCGGTTGTACCGATGATGACATTGATTCCCCGTGCTGCGAGCTTGGTTACATTAGAAACAACTGATTCCGGTAGTGAGAACTCAATGGCAACATCAACGTCATTGAGAGAAGATGATTCGAGTCCTTCACCATTACGATTGTTATGAATATCAAGTCGCTCGACGACATGACAACCGTGCTCGTCACTGATTGCGTCGATGGCTTTGCCCATACGGCCATACCCGACAAGTGCGATACGCAGACTCATCTAATGCCTTTCTGGCCACGGTGTAACATGAAGAAAGTTAACCCTCATTAGCCAAAGATGCAGAGAGGCGGATTATACTCGCGGGTGTCTTTTCCGGACAGTATGGTTGTGGTTGAGGTCGCAAAACCTGGTCCGCCAGAAGGTTTTCGGCTAACCCGCCGACCGTTACCGCATCCAGCTGCTGGTGAAGTTCTTCTACGGGTTGCGGCGGCCGGGGTGAACCGCGCGGATGTTATGCAGCGCCAGGGCAAGTACCCTCCTCCGCCTGGCGCATCGGATATTCCTGGGCTGGAAGTATCT
>DTWD01000118.1 GCA_012963185.1 Acidobacteriota bacterium | reverse complement strand
TGAAACTCAAGAACGCGATTCGAAGCACACTGTCCTGAATAGCCGGTGTTTCGATGTCATCGTGGTTGGCGCTGGGGTGGTGGGCTGTGCAGTGGCCAGGCGCTTTACTCTGGAAGGTGCACACGTGGCCGTCATTGAAAAGGCAACCGACATCCTTGACGGTGCCAGCAAGGCCAACAGCGCTATTCTGCATACCGGGTTCGATGCGCCCGCTGACTCTCTGGAACTGTCCTGCATCCGTGACGGTTACCGTGAATATCGGGAAATCCGGACACAGATTGGGTTGCCACTCGACCAAGTCGGCGCCCTGGTGGTCGCCTGGACCGACCAAGAAACAGCAACGCTCGATAGTATCGTGGGCCAGGCACATGACAATGGCGTTGACGATGTGCACCTGGTCGACGACCGGGAGATCTTTCGCCGAGAACCAAATCTAGCGAAAGATGTCAGGGCCGCTATAGCCGTTCCTGGCGAGAGCATTATTGACCCCTGGTCAGCACCCTACGCCTACCTGCGTCAGGCGCTGATGAATGGCGCGCAGATTTTTCTCTCGTGCGAGCTAACCGGCGGTGACTATGGCGGCGGCGAGTGGCTGCTGCAGACATCCAGAGGAACACTGAAAGCCAGGTATGTCATCAATTGCGCCGGCCTCTTCGGCGACACTGTGGATGGCAGGCTGCTGGGAACTTCGAATTTCAATATTGTCCCGCGAAAGGGTCAGTTTGTGGTATTCGACAAGGCCGCTGCCTCGTTGGTTAAATCGATCGTGCTACCGGTTCCGACGGCCCGCACCAAAGGAATAGTGGTCTGTCGGACTGTATTTGGCAATGTTCTGGTAGGCCCAACAGCGGAGGATCAGCCGGATCGGGAAGATACATCAACAGATAAACGAGTCCTTAAGGATCTTATAGATGCTGGTATGAAGAAATTTCCGGGCCTGGAAGACATACCGATAACTGCAACCTATGCCGGGTTGCGCCCTGCAAGCGAATACAAAGATTATCAAATACACGCAAAACCCAACTTGGGCTGGATCACGGTTGGAGCTATACGCTCGACCGGGCTGAGCGGAGCGCTCGGTATTGCGCAATATGTCTACGGACTGTATGCAAGATCCAGTGCAAGACATAGCCCAATTGTCGGGCCAGAGATTCCCCTCGCAACGTCTTTGGCACAAAGCGGCGAACGCGACTGGCAGCGACAAGATCACGGTGAGATTGTTTGTCATTGTGAGCTTGTGACTGAAAGGGAGATTGGACGGGCGTTGACTGGCCCGCTGGCCGCACGCTCTTTATCGGGATTAAAACGACAAACCAGAGTCACGATGGGGCGATGCCAGGGGATTTACTGTTCAGCACGGTTGGCCGAACTGACGGATGGCCACTTTGACAGCCCGCTGTCGCACAAGTTCGCGGATGGATAATTTCGCGCCCGGGGCGGCAACTCATTTCGATGTTGCCATTATTGGGGGTGGGCCGGCCGGGCTATCTGCAGCAATAGAACTGAAAAAACGCGGGGTATCACGTGTGGCCGTGCTCGACCGGGAACCACACGCCGGGGGAATCCCCCGCCACTGCGGGCATCTTGCTTTTGGCATGCGGGAGTTCAAACGCATCCTCACCGGTCCGGATTATGCGAGAAGGCTGGTTCAGGCCGCGCAAGACGCAGGCGCCGAGATATATACCGTCGTCACCGTGGCTGAAGCACGACCAGGTGGTGAATTACTGATAATCACAGAACGCGGAACGGGCAAAATCAGTGCCGACAGGATCATCTACGCGACAGGTGTACGTGAAACGCCACGTTCGGCAAGACTGATATCCGGGAATCGCCCACAAGGGATCATGAACACCGGCGCTTTACAGTCGATGGTTTATCTGAAGAATCGCAAGCCCTTCAACTGTCCCGTCATTATCGGCACAGAGCTCGTGTCGTTTTCGGCGATCATGACTTGTCGACATGCCAGAATACGCCCCGTAGCCATGATTGAAGAGGCCCCCCAGGTAACGGCTCGTTGGCCGTCCTCCCTTTACCCTCGTTTTATCGGTATTCCATTGTTGCTGGATACTCACATCGCAGCGATTGAAGGGAATGCCAAGGTCAGCGCTGTTGTGGTTCAAAAGGCAGATGGTCGGCAGCGCAGAATCGATTGTGATGGTGTTCTCCTTACAGGCAAGTTCACGCCAGAGGCGAGTCTCGCGTCTTGTGGACACCTGGCCGTGGACCCGGGAACTGGTGGACCCGCGGTCGACCAGTACGGCAGGTGTTCGGATCCCGCTTATTTTGCCACCGGCAATATATTAAGACCGGTTGAAACCGCAGGATGGAGCTGGAGCGAGGGTCGGCAGACGGGCCACTGGGTCGCCGAAGATCTTGCGGGCCATTTGCCGGTTGAGCAAAACACGTTACAGATTGTCGCCAAGAGCCCACAGATCCGGTATGTCGTGCCGCAAAAACTCGTTCTGCCGCGCACATCTTGGGGCATGAATAGTCTCCAACTTAGATTCACTTGTTCAGCCACAGGGCGCCTTGAAGTCTGTAACGGTGCCGGGGTGATAAAAACCCAGAAGCTGAGCGTCCATCCGGAGCGCCGTGTATTGTTGTCACTGAAGGAGCTCTCCTTTGAGGAAAACGGTGATCGTATCGAGCTCAGGTTCAAGGAGCCGTTGTCATGACGCGAGCAGTGGTAATTGATCAAGGTACGACCAGCACGCGAGGCTATGTTCTTGATGAAAACGGTGCGGCTTCATTACCGTTTAATGTATCCGTCGAAATCGAGGCGGAACTGCTTATCTACTAGTCGCAAAGGTCATCGATGAACTACGTGCAAAGGTCAAGGACCTCAAGCATCAGTTAGCGCTCTGCAGGTGTTTCGAACAGTTTTTTTTGCTTCTTTTGTCTCTCATCATCGTTTCCTCTTTGAGTTAACCATGAGCTAAAACCCTCTCTT